>NZ_JBEYTW010000004.1:45222-73885 GCF_040643275.1 Spirillospora sp. NPDC047418 | reverse complement strand
GCGGGATCGGCGTCTTCCGCGGCATCCCGTCCGCGCGCCCGCCGGTGGGCGCGCTGCGCTTCGCCGCGCCGCGACCGCCCGAACCCTGGGACGGTACCCGCCCCGCCACAGCACTGGCCCGCCTTCACCGCTTCGCAGCGCCTTACCCACGTCCTGGACACCACCCCCGCCACCATCACGTATCCGAACGAACTCTCCCGGGCCCTCTGGGCAAACCACACCTTCGCCCCGCTTCCGCTGACCACCTGACACTTGGCCCCTGACCTCCGGGCCGGCACGAAACTCACCCCCAGCCCCCTGAGCCGCACGGGATGGACGCGACCTTCCGCTTCCCAAGGCCGCGTCCATCCCGTCCCGGGGCGCCGGCGCGCAGCAACAGCGGGATCGCCGGCGCCACGTGAACGCCGCGCACCGCCCCGGCGACGTCCTCTCACTAAGGCCGCACCTATCCCCAGGCCGCGGCCGGACATGGAGGGGCGCGGGTGGCCGCGTCAGCCTGCGGCGTCCTATTGCTAAGGCTGCGTCCGTCCCCTCCTCCAGACCGCGCCCGCGGCGGGATTCTGGAGGGGACGGATGGCCGCGCGTCGGCCCTTCGATGTCCTAGAGCCTGTTTACGATTGCTGGGCGTGTTGGATTTTGGGAGGGGTGCCGCAGGTGAGTGGCGTGGACGTGCTTGTGAGGATTCGGGAGATCTGCCTGTCACTGCCGGAGGCGACCGAGAAGCCGTTCGGCGGTCATAGTGCGCCCTCCTTCCGGGTTCGCGACAAGTTGTTCGTGATGACGAGCGAGGACGGCCTCTCGATGACGTTCAAGGCCGGTGCCGGTGTGCAGGAGGCTCTGGTGGCGGAGGAGCCCGAGCGCTTCTTCGTTCCGAAGTACGTGGGGAGCAAGGGGTGGGTGGGGGCACGCCTCGACGTCGACCACGACTGGGGTGAGATGGCCGAGCTCATCGAGGACGGCTACCGCCTGATCGCGCCGAAGCGTCTGGTCGCTCTCCTCGACCAGTCCTGATCCGGCGGGTGGTCAGCGGGGGCGGCGTTTCAGGGTCGCGAGGCGGGCGGCGATCCGGTCCATGGTGGCGTTGTCGGGGTTCCAGCCACGGTGGAGCAGCGCGGTCATGAGAGCCCCCAGGTAGGGGGCCGGGCGGGGGAGGAAATCCTTGGTGACGGGGATGATCTCCCAGCGCGCCTCCTTCGCCAGCCAGCGGCGCCGCGCCGTGTCGTGGGCGCGGGCCCGGGCGCCCGTGTGGTGCTGTTCGCCGTCGTATTCGAGGCCGACTCGGAACTCCGGGTAGCCGAGGTCGATGTAGAGCGGTTGGCCTCGCGGGCCCTCCACCGGCACCTGGGTGCGCGGGCGGGGGAAGCCGGTGTCCACGATGGCGACGCGGATCCATGTCTCGCCAGGGGAGGCCGCGCCGCGGTCGGCGAGGCGGATGATCTCCCGCAGCCGGGTGTTGCCGCGGTAGCCGGGCAGAGTCCGGGCCATCGCGGTGATCTCCCCACCGGCGGTGCCGCGCCGGAGGAACTGGTCGAGCGCGGCGACCGCTTCGCGGCGGGGAAGCCAGCGGGCGCAGTCCAGTGCCGTGCGGGTCGGTGAGGTGAGGCGGACATCGGATTCCTCCTGGACGTGGTCGGGCGGCAGTTGGACGGTGTCGGCACTGATCGCACCGGACGTTCTGGGAGTGATGAGTTCGACGCCCCAGTCGGCCTCGTTCACTCCCGGGGGTAAGACGTCCAGCCCCCAGATCCAGGCGGCGGTACGGCGGGCCACGACGGCCTCATGCGGGAGTAGGCTGCTCAGGGCCGCCGCCCGCGCGGTGAGGGAGTCGCCCTCGCCGGGCACGAAATAGACGCCGGGGCCCACGGGCACGATCGAGTCGGCGGACGTGCGTTTCCAGGTGAGGCTCAGACCGTTCATCGGGATTCCTCCGCTCCGGCCCCCGCCCGAGGCGGCGGAGGTCATGAAGCGAGGATGCCCCGGGCGGGCATGGCGGCGGGGGCTGCCGGGAAATTGTGGATAACCCCGCGTCAGCAATTAGGAGGAAACGGCATTGGCCGCCCATTTCGCAATGCGTTCGATCAGGTCCGGGGTGGCGGCCACCTCGGCGTGGCCGAACGCCGGCTCTATCCACAGTTCCTTGGGCTCGGACGCCGCCCTGTACAGCTGGTGGGCATGGTCGAGGGGGAAGAACGCGTCCGCGTCGCCGTGCACGACCAGCAGCGGGGCCGGCGCTATCCGTCCGGCGATCTCGTGGGGTGCCGCCGGGACGGGGTCCCAGCCTCCCGAGGCGATGCGGGTGCCGCGCGCCAGCCGGACCGCGAGGCGGCCCAGGCGGCGTTCGATCACCCAGTGGACCCGCCGCATCGGCACCGTCCCGCGGTAGTACCAGCGGGCCGGCGCGCTGACGGAGACCACCGCGTCGACGCCGCCGTGCAGGGCCGCGTGCCGGACGGCGACCGCGCCGCCCAGGGAGAACCCGGTGACGACGATGCGCCGGTAGCCGCGGCGGCGGGCCGCCGCGACCGCCGCGTCGACGTCGAGGACCTCCCGGTCGCCGACCGTGGAGTGCCCGCCCGACCGTCCGTGGCCGCGGAGGTCGAGGGCGACGACGCCGCCGCGGGCGTTGAGGGCGCCGGCGATCCTGCGGAGGACGGGCTGCCGCCACGAGCAGGTGAACCCGTGCGCCAGGACGAAGCACACGTCGCCATCGCCGCGCAGGTGGCCTGCGTCGATCCGGACGCCGTCGGCGGTGAACAGCGTGAGAGGTTCCGGTGTCGTCACGTCCTCCATGATCCGTCACGCGGCGGCGCGTCCCCGATCCGGCCTGGCGGGGCTGAACCGGCGGGTTGCTGGGTAGGTAGCGGAACGTGTCTCCAGGGTTGCGGGATCGGCGGGCTCGGGTTTCGGGCTGGCGGGTATGGACGGCGAAGACCGCGCGCTGCGGGTGACGGCCCGCGCGGACGGACCGGTGGACGGCCCTGGGGCGCCCCGGTCGCATCGGCGCGAGGCCGACGACTACGCGTCCCAGGTGATGGTGTCGTCCGCGCGCGCCCACGAGCGGGCCGCGGCGCTGCTGGAGGGGATGGCCGCCGCCCATCCGGAGGAGGCCGAACTGCATCTGCAGTCGGCCGCACGGCACCGCCGCTGGGCGGCGAACGACCGCGAGCTGGCGCGCAGGTACGCACCGGGAGGCGGCGACCCGGACGGCGGGTAGGCGGCCTCACACCAAGCGTCGCGGTCCTCCTCCGGCGGGCCGCGTCCTCCCCGGGTGGCCCGCGTCCTATTCGGGTGGGCCGCGTCCTCCTCGGGCGGGCCGCGTCCTATTCGTGTGGGGCCGCGTCCTCCTCGGGCGGGCCGCGTCCTATTCGTGTGGGGCCGCGTCCTCCTCGGGCGGGCCGCGTCCTATTCGTGTGGGGCCGCGTCCCCCTCGGGCGGGCCGCGCCTCCTCGGGCGGGCCGCGTCCTTCTCGGTGGGTCGCGCCCTGCTCCGTGGGGCACGGTGGGGGTGTGTAAGGATCGCGTTACACGGATCTAGGGAGGTCGTTGTGCGGATCGGTGTTCTGCTCAATGAGCGCAACGGCGCGGACGCGCTCGGCAAGCTGGCGGACGACGTGCGGCGCGCCGCCGACGACGGGTTCTCGTCGGCCTGGATGTCGCAGATCTTCGGCGTGGACGCGCTCATGGCGCTCGCCGTGGCGGGACGGGAGGTCCCGGGGATCGAACTGGGCACCGCGGTCGTCCCGACCTATCCGCGCCACCCCGCCGTCCTGGCGCAGCAGGCGCGGACGGCGGCCCTCTCCCTGGAGGGACGGTTGACGCTCGGCATCGGCCTCTCCCACAAGGTCGTCATCGAGGACATGTACGGGTACGACTACGGCCGCCCCCTCCGGCACATGGACGAGTACCTCTCGGTGCTGCTCCCTTTGCTGAACGGGGAGAACGCGTCGTTCAAGGGCGAGACGCTGCAGGGCAACATCGGGTTGAGCGTCCCCAACGAGGGGCGCGTGCCGGTACTGCTGGCCGCGCTCGGCCCGAAGATGCTGAAGCTGGCGGCGGAGAGGGCGGACGGGACGGTCCTGTGGATGACGGGTCCCGTCACCGTCCGGGACCATGTCGCGCCCACCATCACGGCGGCGGCCAAGGCGGCCGGACGCGACGCCCCGCGGGTGGTCTGCACCCTGCCCATGTGCGTCACTAGCGACCCGGACGGTGCGCGCGAGCAGGCTGCGAGGACGTTCGAGATCTACGGAAGCCTGCCGTCCTACCGGGCGATGATGGACCGGGAGGGCGTCGACGGACCCGCCGGCCTCGCCGTCGTCGGGGACGAGGACACGGTCGAGGCCAAGCTGGCGGAGCTGGCCGAGGCGGGCGTCACCGACTTCGTAGCCGCCCAGTACGTGACGGGCGAGGACCGCGAGCGCACCCGGCGGTTCCTCACGTCCGTGGCGGCGCGGTGAGCTCGATGAGCTCGTAGAGGTTGCCGCTGGAGTCGGAGAAGTACAGGCCGCGCCCGCCGAGCGGGTGGGCCTCGTCCACGCGCCCGCTGTCGGCGTGGGCAGGCTCGTCGCCGTAGGGGATCTCGCGGGCGTCGAGGCGGTCGACGACCGTGTCGAACGTGCCGGTGTCCACGTCGAAGGCCAGGTGGTGGCCCTGCGGGTGCGCGACCGTCAGGAAGTCGAGGGTGAGGCCCTCGTTCACGCGGATCGGGACGAAGTGCCGCGCGTGCGGGTGCGCGCCCGTGTACTCCAGGCCCATCGCGCCGGCGAAGAAGCGGGCGGCCTCGTCGTTGTCGGCGGCGGTCACGATGGTGTGGTTCAGGCTGATCGTCATTCGGCGGTTCCCTCCTTGAGTGCGCCGTGCAGGAAGACCTCCAGGTACTCCTGCATGGACGGGCTGGACGGGGCGGGCCCGGCGGGCGGGCGGGCGCGGGTGAACGCCAGGCCCATGAACAGGCTCGCGGTCTGCTCGGGGGGCAGCCGCAGCCGGTCGCGTTCGGGCTCGAACAGCTCCGCGATGGCGTCACGGGTGCGGCTCATCGCGGCCTCGCGGCCGACGTCGCCCCCCGCGCCCCCGCCGCCAGGGCCGTCGCCCGCGCGCGCACCGCGCTCGGGCCGCGCCCCCGCAGAACCGCCACCTCCGGGATCACCGCCCGGCCCACCGCCCCCGAGGTCACCGCTCGACCCACCGCCTCCGGGGTCACCGCCCGGCCCACCGCCCCCGAGGTCACCGCTCGACCCACCGCCTCCGGGGTCGCCGCCCGGCCCACCGCCCCCGAGGTCACCGCTCGACCCACCGCCTCCGGGGTCGCCGCTCGGCCCACCGCCCCCGAGGTCGCCGGTCGGCTCGTCGCGGTCGGGGTCGCCGGTCGGCCCGCCGCGCCCGGGGTCGGGGCTCGGGGCGCCGCCTCGGGGGGCGCCGGGGGCGGGCAGGGGGCGGCCGGGGCGGCCGGTGGCGTGCAGGGCGCCGATGACCAGGCCCATGCGGGCGAGGTAGGCCTCGATCGCGGCGCTCGCCTCAGTGAGCCGGGCGGGCAGCGGCTGGTCGAGCGGGATCGCCTCGATCTCCGCGAGGACGTGGTCGGGGCGCAGCGCCTCGGCGACGCACGCGTCCAGCAGCTCGTCCTTGTCGGCGAAGACGCGGAAGATCGTCGCCTCGCCGATGCCGGCGGCGCGGGCGATCTGCCCGGTGGTCACGGCCGTGCCGTGCTCGGCGACGAGCGGCAGCGCGGTCCGCACGATCATCTCCCGGCGCTGCCGCGGGCTCATTCCCGGCGCGCGGCGCCGGCTCCTGCTCTCCATGCCGTCCACGCTACGGAGTGAGCGCTCACTCCGTCAAGATCGAAGTGAGTCCTCACTCCGGAGGATCCGGACAGATACGGATTCGGCGGCTGATACCGTTGCGGTGCTGCGCGCCAAGGAGCGAAGTCCGGTGAAAACCCGGCGCTGTCCCGCAACTGTGGTGCCCCTCTCGAAGTGGCCGAGCCAGGTCGCCTCCTTCGCGCGCCGACGATTATCGACCTCGTGGAAGGGCGATCCGTCCTGAGCGGGCCGCGGCTTCCCAGGCAACCTGGAGGCTCCTGTGAGACCCGTACGTACTCTCGGCGCGGTGATGGCGATCGGTGTCGCCCTGGTCACGGCCGCATGCGGCGGTGACGGCGGCCAGAGCGCCGGGGACGGGGCGGCCGGCGCGAAGACCGTCGTCGTCCAGGCGGCGAACGGCGCGGTCACCGTTCCGGCCCGGCCGAAGCGGATCATCTCGCTCTCCCCCACCCACACCGAGACGCTGTTCGCCATCGGCGCCGGCCCGCAGGTGGTCGCGGTCAGCGACTACTCGAACTACCCGGCGGACGCGCCGCGCACGAAGCTGTCCGGCTTCAAGCCGAACGCCGAGGCGATCATCGCCTACAAGCCGGACCTCGTCGTCGTGTCCGACGACCTGAACGGCGTCGTCAAGGCGCTGGAGAAGGTGAAGATCCCCGTCCTGCTGGAGCCGGCCGCGGCCAAGCTGGACGACGCCTACGACGAGATCAACGACCTCGGCCAGGCCACCGGCCACGCCGCCGAGGCCAGGAAGCTCACCGACGGCATGAAGGCGGAGATCGAGAAGACGGTCGCCGCGTCGTCCAAGGCCGCGTCGGCGAAGAAGCTGACGTACTACCACGAGCTCGACAACCAGCTGCACTCGGTGACGTCCAAGACGTTCGTCGGCCAGGTGTACGGCATGTTCGGCCTCGCGAACGTCGCGGACAAGGCCGACGGGGCCACCGGCGGCTACCCGCAGCTCTCCCGCGAGTACCTGCTCAAGCAGGACCCCGACCTCGTCTTCCTCGCCGACACCAAGTGCTGCGGCCAGAACGCGGCGGCGCTGGCCGAGCGCCCCGGCTGGTCCGACCTGGACGCGGTGAAGAACAAGAACGTGGTCGAGCTCGACGACGACATCGCCTCCCGCTGGGGGCCCCGCCTGCCCGAGTTCGTCAAGGCGATCGGCGACGCCGTCCAGAAGGTGCAGTGACCCTCGCCTCCCGGGACGCGCGCCCATGACCGGCACACGCCCGCGCCCCCCGGCGCGGAAGCGGGCGGCACCGGCCCAGGCCAGGCTGCGGCCGCTGCCGCTCGCGGTGGCGGCCGCCCTGCTCGCGGCGGCCCTGCTGGCCGGGGTGCTGGTCGGCGCCGCCGGCCTGCCCGTCGCCGGGGTCCTGAAGGCGCTCGCCGACAGGATCCCGTTCGTGCACGTCGACTCCGGCTTCGGGGTGATCGACGAGAACGTGCTGTTCGAGCTGCGGGTGCCGCGCGCCCTGATGGCGGCGCTGGTCGGCGGGATGCTCGCCATGGCCGGCGCCGGGTACCAGGGCGTGTTCCGCAACCCGCTCGCCGACCCGTACCTGCTGGGCGCGGCGGCGGGAGCGGGGGTCGGGGCGACGCTGGTGATCGTCCTGGTGCCCGGCGATCCCGGCTACGGCGTCCCGCTGGCCGCCTTCGCCGGCGCGATCTGCGGCGTCCTCCTGGCCTACGCGCTCGGCCGGACGGCGGGACGCAACGGAGCCGCGACGCTGGTCCTGGCCGGTGTGGCGGTGTCGTCGTTCCTCGCCGCGGTGCAGACGTTCCTCCAGCAGATGAACGCCGAGGAGCTGCAGCGGATCTTCTCCTGGATCCTCGGCGGCGTCGGCTCGGCGGACTGGCACCAGCTGGCCCTGGTCGCCCCGTACGCGCTCGTCTCCACCGTCGTCCTGCTGGCGCACGGCCGGCTGCTGGACGTGCTGAGCGTCGGCGACGAGGAGGCGGCGAGCCTCGGGCTGTCGGCGCCGCGGGTGCGGCTGACCGTGCTGGTCGCGGCGTCGCTGGCGACGGCGTCGGCGGTGGCGGTGAGCGGCCTGATCGGCTTCGTCGGCATCGTCGTGCCGCACATCGTGCGGCGGCTGGCCGGCGGCTCCTACCGCGTGGTGCTGCCGCTGTCGCTGCTCGGCGGAGCGGCGTTCCTGGAGGTGGTGGACCTGGTGGCGCGGACGGTGATCAGCCCCGCGGAGCTCCCGCTCGGCGTGGTGACGGCGTTCATCGGCGGGCCGTTCTTCGTGGCGGTCCTGCGCGCGTCCCGCAGGCAGGTGGAGACATGACGGTCAGGGTGCGGGACCTGGACGTCTCGCTCGGCGGCCGGCCGGTGCTGGCGGGCGTGTCGCTGGACGTCCCGGCCGGGTCGTGGACGGCGGTCATCGGCCCGAACGGCGCCGGGAAGTCGACGCTGCTGCGCGCGGTCCTCGGGCTCGTGCCCTCGCACGGCGGGATCAGCGTGGCGGGCGCGGACCTCCAGCGGCTCAAGCCGAGGCAGCGGGCCCGCACGGTCGCCTATGCCGCGCAGGCCCCGAACCTCCCCGTCGGCATGACCGTCTTCGACTACACCCTTCTCGGACGTTCCCCCTATATCCCGCATCTCGGGCGGGAGAGCGCCCGGGACCGCGCCATCGTCGAGGAGGTCCTCGCCCGCCTCGACCTCACCGGCTTCGCGGCGCGCCCGCTCGACCACCTCTCCGGCGGCGAGCGGCAGCGGGTCGTGCTGGCCCGCGCCCTCGCGCAGCAGACCTCGGTGCTGCTGCTGGACGAGCCGACGACCGCGCTCGACATCGGCCACCAGCAGCAGGTGCTGGAACTGGTCGACCAGCTGCGGCTGTCCGACGAGCTGACCGTGGTGACCACCATCCACGACCTGACCCTCGCCGGGCAGTACGCCGACGCCCTCGTCCTGATCTCCGGCGGGCGGGTCGCCGCCGCGGGGACGCCCGGGGAGGTCCTCACCCGCGCCGTCGTCGAGAGGCACTTCGACGCGCGCGTCCACGTCGCCCCCGGCCCGGGCGGCCGGCCGGTCCTGTCCCTGGAGCGCCCGTGAACCTGGACCGCCCGTCGAAACTGGAGACCGTGTGAACCTGGAGACCGTGTGGCGCGAGGAGGACGGGAAGCGCCTCGCCGCGACGGTGTGGCGGGCGGGCGCCGGGCACCGGATGATCTCGTCCGCGATGCTGGGCGGCGGCATCGGCCCGGCCGGGTGGGTGCTGAACGCGCAGGTCGCGGGCGCCTACGCGCGCACGGACCCGGTCGTCCACCTGACCGAGCTCGCCGCGGCGTACGGCCTGCACGGGCCCGGTGTCGGGATGCTCACCGCCGCCTCCGTCTCCCGCACGATGCGGCGGGACGACGAGGGCGTGCGCGTGTCGGCGACGGTCGGGCTGCGCGTCCCGACCTGGGCGGCGTCCCCCGCCGGCGCCCGCGACCCGGAACTGGCCCCGCTGGACGCCTGGACGCCCGGCACCATCAACATCGTCGTCGCCGTGCCCGTCCCGCTGAGCGACGCGGCCCTGGTGAACGCGGTGATCACCGCGACGGAGGCCAAGACGCAGGCGCTCCTGGAGGCGGGCTTCCCGTGCACGGGCACCGCGTCCGACGCCCTCTGCGTCGCGGCCGCCGCCGAGGGCGCGCGGGAGATCTTCGCGGGGCCCCGCTCGGTGTGGGGCGCGCGGATCGCCCGCGCCGTCCACGCGGCCGTCCACGCCGGAGCCGTCGATTACGTCCGCTACCTGGAGGGCCGCGGCTAGCACCGGCCGCCGTACCACCCCGGTGCGGTACGGCGGCCGGTTTCAGGGCCAGTGCAGTGTGGGGGGGTTGGGCCTCACCTCCTACCTGTGCGTCACTCCGCCGGCATGACCCTCAGCCGGCGTAGGGAAGGCGATGTCCGTTGCGGTCTCGATGTCCGTTGCGGTCTTGATGTCCGTTGCGGTCTTGATGTTCATCGCGGTCGGGATAGGCGTTGCGGTCGGGATAGGCGTTGCGGTCCGGATAGGCGTTCCGGTCCGGGTATCCGTTCCGGCTCAGCGGGCCGAGGCGCGGGTCGGTGGCGAGCGGGTCGGCCCCGTCCAGCAGGGAGCCGCCGGGCGCCCCGGTCATCGGGGCCAGTGTGTGCAGCCCGGTCGGCGGCTCCCGGTCGGCGGCCGGGCGGGGCCCGGTGTCGTGGCGGTCGCCGAGCGCGGTGAGCGCGTCGACGCGCCGGCGCGCCCGGTCGGCCTCGGCGCGGGCGGCGTCGCGTTCGGCGGTGAGCGCCCGCACCGCCGCGTACAGCTCGTCGGCCGCGCGGGCCAGCTCCCAGTTGCGCTGCTCCAGCTCGCTGGCCCGCGCCTGGATCTGGTCGCGGGCGGCGACGGCCTGCCCGCGTTTGGCCTCGGCGTCGCGGACGGCGGAGCGCAGGTCCTCGGCGGTGCGCTCGGCGGCGGCGGCCTCGACCCGCTGCCCCTCGACCAGCGTCTCGGCCTGCGAGACCCGCCCGTGCAGGGCGACGAGCTCGGACCGCGCGCTCTCCAGGGACGCCAGCAGCTCCCCCTCGCGGGACGCGACGCGGTCGCGGTCGCGTTCGGCGGCGAGCCGGGCCGCGCGCGCCGCCTCGGCCTCGTCCCCGGCCTCCGCCGACTCCTGCCGGGCCGCGTCGCGTTCGGCGGTGAGCCGCTCGGCCGTGCCGCGGGCGGACGCGGCCTCCTGCTCGGCGGCCTCCGCGCGGGCGCGCGCGGTCGCCGTCTCCCGCCACGCCAGCTCGGCCTGCCGCTGCGAGGCGTCGCGCTCGCGCTGCGCGATCGCGATGTGCCCGGCGGCGTCGGCGCGGGCGTCGGCGATCCGCCGCTCGACGCCGGCGACGCTCAGCTCCGACACCAGCGAACCGGCGAGCCGGTCGGCGACGCCCTCCAGCCGGTCGACCATCTCCCACGCCCAGGCGACCTGCCCGGTGAGCCCCGGGGACTCCAGCCCCCGCTCGCGCGCCTCCCGCGCGGCCCGCTCGCACGCGCCGCCGCCGTCCTGGCAGTAGCGGACGGTGCGGGCGCCGCGCACCGGCTGCGGCACGGGCCGTCCGCAGCCGGCGCACGGCCAGACCGCGACCGGGTCGCCGAGGCGTGCGATCCCGGCGCGGTCGTCGTCGCCGGCCGCGGGTTCGCCGGGGCCGCCGCCGGACGCGGCCGCCCCCTCGGCGTAGGCGGCCGGGTCGGTGATGACGGGAAGGTCGGTCTTCGTCGGAGCGGCGGAGGTCGGTGCGACGTCGTCGAGCGGGGCGACCTTCTGGTCTTCCATGTGCCGTTGTACGCACGGGGCACCGGAGGCGTTCGACGGTTCCGGCGGCGAGTTTCGACCGGTGCGCCGCGCGGGGGTCAGCCCGAGCGTTCCCCCAGGTAGTCCTCCCGGACGCGGCGCCTGCTGAGCTTGCCGGACGGGGTGCGCGGCAGCGACGCGCGGAACTCGATCCGGCGGGGGTGCTTGAGCTTGGCCAGCCGCGGCCCGCAGAACGCCAGCAGGTCGGCGGCCAGCCCGTCACCCGCCGCGGCGCCCTCGGCCGGTTCGACGAGGGCGACGACGCGCTGCCCCCAGTCCTCGTCCGGGACGCCGATCGCGACGGCGTCGCCCACCGCCGGATGCTGCAGCAGCACGGCCTCGATCTCGGCCGGGTAGATGTTGACGCCGCCGGAGATGATGAGGTCGGTGCGCCGGTCGCTCATGTAGAGCCAGCCGTCGGCGTCGAGGTGGCCGAGGTCGCCGGGCGTGTAGAAGTCGCCGTGCATGGACGCGGCGGTCTTGTCCGGGTCGTCGTGGTACTCGAAGCCGGGCTGCCCGCTCGCGTAGATCAGTCCGGTCTCCCCCGGCGGCAGCTCCGCGCCCTCCGGGTCGAGGATCTTGAGCTGGACGCCCTCGACGGCGCGCCCGACCGTCCCCGGGTGGGCGAGCCACTCGTGCGGGGTGGCGACCACGACCGGGCCGCTCTCGGTGGAGCCGTAGTACTCGTAGAGGACGGGCCCCCACCAGTCCATCATCCGCTGCTTGGTCTCCGGCGGGATGGGCGCGGCGGTGTGGAACACCTGCCGCAGCGACGACACGTCGTACTCCGCCCGGACGTCGTCCGGCAGCCCGAGCATGCGGTGGAACATGGTCGGCACCATCAGCGAGTTGGTGACGCGGTGCCGCTGGATCAGCTCCAAAGTCCGCTCTGGAGTGAAATGGCCGGAGATGACGACGGCGTGGCCGAGGCTGAGCGACATCAGCGCGTGGACGCACGGCGCCGAGTGGTACAGCGGGCCGGCGACGAGATGCACCTCGTCGTCGCCGGGTCCGAGGCCCAGGTGCTTCATCAGCGTGCCCCGCATGACCTCGAACAGCATCTCGGGCGGGATGTCCAGCAGCGGCCGCCGGACGCCCTTCGGCCGTCCCGTCGTCCCGGACGTGTAGAGCATGACCGAGCCCATCTGCCGCTTGGCGGGCGGATCGGCGCTGCCCGCGGCGCACAGCCCGGCCATCGGGCGGTACCCCTCGGCCGGGTCGGCGCTCACCCGCCCCTGCGCGGGGATCCCGGCCTCGTCGGCGGCGGCCGACACCGCGGCGGCGAACTCGCTCTCGGTGATGACGGCCTTGGCGCCGGAGTCGGCGAGGATGTAGCCGATCTCGGGCGTGGTCAGGTGGCGGCTCGCGGGGACGAGGTAGAGCCCCGACTGCATGGCGGCCAGCATCGCGGTGAGGAACTCGCGGCGGTTGCCGAGGACGGTGGCCAGCACGTCGCCGGGGCCGAGGCCGATGTCGCCGAGCGCGTGCGAGAGGCGGTTCACCTCGGCGTGCAGCTCGCCGTAGGTCACCGGTCCGCCCGCGGCCAGGACGGCGGGGCGGTCCGGGTCGTTCCGTGCGATCTCGTAGAAGCCGACACCCTCGACACCCATACGGCATCTCCTCTGTCCGGGACTGATGGGCCGGCGACTCTGGGGATCCCATGGCCGGGCGGCCGTGGGATCCATCTGACCCGCCTTGCTGGCGCTACGTCAAGAGACTGCGGGCCGCTGCCGGCAGACGCCTGCGAGGGCGGCGCGGGCCATGGTGTGCAGGAGGTCGCCCATCGCGCCGCGGTCCAGGCCGGCGGCGCTGCGCGGGGTGGAGTTGAGCAGGCCGAAGCAGGCGTGGACGGCGGCGCGCGTCCGGTCGTCCGGCAGGCCGGGGGCCAGCCGGCGCAGGACGGCGACCCATTCCTCCACGTAGGCGCGCTGCAGCCGGCGGACGCGGTGCCGCTGCGGTTCCGGCACGTTGTCCAGCTCCCGCTCGTGCACGGTGATCAGCGCGGGGTTGTCGAGCGCGAACGCGATGTGCCAGGCCAGCAGCGCGTCGAGGGCGCGGGCGGGGTCGGCGTCGGCGGCGCGGCGGACGCCCTCGGCGAGCAGCCGCTCGCTGATGTCGAGGAGCATCTCGGCGAGCACGGCCTCCTTGCCGCTGAAGTGCCGGTACAGGGCGGGCCCGGTGAGCCCGACCGCGCGGCCGAGGTCGCCGATGGACGCCCCGTGGTAGCCGCGGCGCGCGAACAACTCGGCGGCGGCGCCGAGGATCTCGGCGCGGCGCGGGTTCGGCGGGCCGGCGAGTCGTCCGGCCCGTTGGGAGGTCATGGGAGGCAGTCTAGACTAAGGTTGTTAATAACCGTTAACATCGGCCTGCACGAGCATTGTTAATGATCGTTAACCCGGAAGAGGGGGCATGGGCGGACCCGAGATCGGCACCCGCGCCGACGTCGCGGGCGAGGCGTTCAAGGCGAGCGCCGCGCACAACGAGGCCCTGGTCGCGGAGCTGCGCGACCGGGTCGACCGGGCGGGGCGCGGCGGGTCGCAGCGGTCCCGCGAGCGGCATGTCGCGCGCGGCAAGCTGCTCCCCCGCGACCGGGTCGACACGCTGCTCGACCCCGGCTCGCCCTTCCTGGAACTGTCGCCGCTGGCCGCGGAGGGCATGTACGGGGACGAGGCGCCGGGCGCCGGGATCATCACCGGGGTCGGCCGCGTCTCCGGCCGCGAGTGCGTGGTCGTCGCCAACGACGCCACCGTCAAGGGCGGGACGTACTACCCCGTCACGGTGAAGAAGCACCTGCGGGCGCAGGAGGTGGCGCTGCAGAACCGGCTCCCGTGCCTCTACCTGGTCGACTCGGGCGGCGCGTTCCTGCCCCGCCAGGACGAGGTGTTCCCCGACCGGGAGCACTTCGGCCGCATCTTCTACAACCAGGCCACGATGTCGGCGCGGGGCATCCCGCAGATCGCGGCGGTGCTGGGCTCGTGCACGGCCGGCGGCGCGTACGTCCCGGCGATGAGCGACGAGGCCGTCATCGTGCGCGGCCAGGGGACGATCTTCCTCGGCGGGCCGCCGCTGGTGAAGGCCGCGACCGGCGAGGTCGTGACGGCCGAGGAGCTGGGCGGCGGCGAGCTGCACTCCCGGACGTCCGGGGTGACCGACCATCTCGCCGAGGACGACGCGCACGCGCTGCGGATCGTCCGCGACATCGTCTCCACGCTGGGCCCGCGCGAGCCGCGCCCGTGGGACGTGGCGCCGGCCCGGGAGCCCTCCGCCGACCCGTCCGAGCTGTACGGGATCGTCCCGCCCGACTCGCGCACCCCCTACGACGTGCGCGAGGTCATCGCCCGGATCGTGGACGGCAGCCGCTTCCAGGAGTTCAAGAGGGAGTACGGCGCCACGCTCGTCACCGGGTTCGCCCGCGTCCACGGGCACCCGGTCGGGATCGTCGCCAACAACGGCATCCTGTTCGGCGAGTCGGCGCAGAAGGGCGCGCACTTCATCGAGTTGTGCGACCGGCGCAGCGTCCCGCTGGTGTTCCTGCAGAACATCACCGGGTTCATGGTCGGCCGCGAGTACGAGGCGGGCGGCATCGCCAAGCACGGCGCGAAGATGGTCACCGCCGTCGCGTGCGCCCGCGTCCCCAAGTTCACCGTCGTCATCGGCGGCTCGTTCGGCGCCGGCAACTACGCGATGTGCGGCCGGGCGTACTCGCCGCGCTTCCTGTGGATGTGGCCGAACGCCCGCATCTCGGTCATGGGCGGCGAGCAGGCCGCGAGCGTCCTCGCGACCGTCCGCCGCGACCAGATGGAGGCGCGCGGCGAGGAGTGGCCGGCCGCCGACGAGGAAGGGTTCAAGGCGCCGATCCGCGAGCAGTACGAGGCACAGGGCAACCCGTACTACTCGACGGCGCGGCTGTGGGACGACGGAGTGATCGACCCGCTCGACACCAGGCGCGTGCTGGGGCTCGGGCTGTCGGTGGCCGCCAACGCACCGCTGGAGCCGGTCGGCTACGGCGTCTTCCGGATGTGAGGGTGTTGATGTTCGACAGCGTCCTGGTCGCCAACCGCGGCGAGATCGCCGTCCGCGTGTTCCGCACGCTGCGGCGGCTCGGCGTCCGCTCCGTCGCGGTCCACACCGACGCCGACGCGGGAGCGCGCCATGTGCGGGAGGCCGACGAGGCCCTGCGGATCCCGTCGTACCTGGACATCGCCGCGGTGATCGGGGCGGCCCGCGCGTCCGGGGCGGCGGCCGTCCACCCGGGGTACGGGTTCCTGGCGGAGAACACGGCGTTCGCGCGGGCGTGCGGCGAGGCGGGGCTGGTGTTCATCGGCCCGCCGCCCGAGGCGATCGACGCGATGGGCGACAAGATCCGCGCGAAGCGGACCGTGGCGGCGGCCGGCGTCCCGGTCGTCCCCGGCCGGGACGAAGCGGGCCTCTCGGACGCCGAGCTGGCGGCGGCCGCGCTGGAGGTCGGGCTGCCGGTGCTGCTCAAGCCGTCGGCGGGCGGGGGCGGGAAGGGCATGCGGCTCGTCCGGGACGCGGCGGAGCTGCCGGAGGCGATCGCGTCCGCCCGCCGCGAGGCGCGCGGCTCGTTCGGCGACGACACGCTGCTCGCCGAGCGGTTCGTGGCGAACCCCCGGCACATCGAGATCCAGGTCTTCGCGGACGCGCACGGGCACGCCGTCCACCTCGGCGAGCGCGAGTGCAGCCTGCAGCGCCGGCACCAGAAGATCATCGAGGAGGCGCCGTCGCCGCTGCTGGACGAGGCGTCCCGCGCGCGGATGGGCGCCGCGGCCGTCGCCGCCGCGCAGGCCGTCGGGTACGTCGGCGCGGGGACGGTCGAGTACATCGTCTCCGCCGACCGCCCGGACGAGTTCTTCTTCATGGAGATGAACACCCGGCTCCAGGTCGAGCACCCGGTCACCGAGCTGGTCACCGGCCTCGACCTGGTGGAGCTCCAGCTCCGGGTCGCGACGGGCGAGCCGCTGCCGTTCACCCAGGACGAGGTGGCGCTGGACGGCCACTCCATCGAGGCCCGCGTCTACGCCGAGGACCCGGCGCGCGGCTTCCTACCCACGGGCGGGCGCGTGCTGGCGCTGCGCGAACCCGACGGCGTCCGCGTCGACTCGGGGCTGGACACCGGCACCGAGGTCGGCGGCTCCTACGACCCGATGCTGGCCAAGGTGATCGTCCACGGCGCCGACCGGGCCGAGGCCCTGCACCGCCTCGACCGGGCGCTCGCCGCCTACACGCTGCTGGGCGTCCCGACGAACACGGCGTTCCTGCGGGCACTGCTGCGGCACCCCTCGGTGGTGTCCGGCGACCTGGACACGGGCCTGGTCGAGCGCGCCCTGGACGACCTGGCCCCGGGCGGCGCCGTCCCGCCGGAGGTGCTCGCCGCCGCCGCGCTGGAACGGATGCGGGCCCTTGAATCGGGCGCGGGCGACATCGAGGACCCGTGGGACATCCCGGACGGCTGGCGGCCCGGCGCGCACGCCTGGGCACCGTGGATCATCACGCCGTCCGGCGGCGACCCGGTCGAGGTCCGCGTCCAGGGCCGGGCCGCGTCCGCCCGCGTCGCGATCGGCGGCGGCGAACCGGTCGCGGCCGCGCTGACCGGCCCGTTCGTCCTGACCTACGGTGGAAGGACGACCTCGTTCGAGGCGGCCCGCGACGGCGGCACGCTGTGGCTCGGCCGCGGCGGGCACGCGTGGGCGCTGAGCGAGCACGTCCGCGCCGAGGGCGGCGCCGCGGCGGCCGCCGCCGGCGACGGGGTGCTGCGCAGCCCGATGCCGGGGACGGTCCTGGCCGTCAAGGCGGCCGAGGGCGACCCGGTCGAGGCCGGGCAGCCGCTCGTGGTCGTCGAGGCGATGAAGATGGAGCACACCGTCACCGCGCCGCTCGCCGGCGTGGTGGCGCAACTACCGGTCCGCGCGGGCGCGCAGGTCGCGCTGGACGCGGTACTGGCCGTGATCGAGGAGACCCGATGAGCGTATCCCTGGCCGGACTGCCCGAGCGGGTCACGATCTACGAGGTCGGGCCGCGGGACGGGCTGCAGAACGAGAAGGCGGTCGTCCCGGTCGGCGTCAAGTCGGAGTTCGTGACCCGGCTGGCGGACGCGGGCCTCCGGACGATCGAGACGACCAGCTTCGTGCACCCGAAGTGGGTGCCGCAGCTCGCCGACGCCGAGCAGCTCCTGGACATCCTGCCGCGCTCGCCGCGGCTGCGCTATCCGGTGCTCGTCCCGAACGAGCGGGGCCTGGAGCGGGCGCTGTCCAACGGCGTCACCGAGATCGCCGTGTTCGGCAGCGCGACCGAGACGTTCGCCCGCCGCAACCTCAACCGCACGGTGGACGAGTCCCTCGCGATGTTCGCCCCGGTCGTGGACCGCGCGCGCGCCGAGGGCCTCTGGGTGCGCGCCTACGTCTCGATGGTGTGCGGCGATCCGTGGGAGGGCGACGTCCCCGTCTCGCAGGTGGTGTCCGTCGCGTCCCGGCTGATGGACATGGGCTGCTCCCAGCTCAGCCTCGGCGACACGATCGGCGTCGGCACGCCCGGCCGGGTCACCGCCCTGATCGGGGCGCTCGTCGAGGCGGGCATCGGCACCGAGCGGCTCGCCGTCCACTTCCACGACACCTACGGGCAGGCGCTCGCCAACACCCTCGCCGCGCTCCAGGCGGGCGTCACCGTCGTGGACGCGTCGGCGGGCGGTCTCGGCGGCTGCCCCTACGCCGAGAGCGCCACCGGCAACCTGCCCACCGAGGACCTCGTCTGGATGCTGCACGGACTCGGCATCGACACCGGCGTCGACCTCGCGAAACTCGTGTCCACCAGCCGCTGGATGGCCGGGCGCCTGGGCCGTCCGAGCCCGTCCCGCGTCGTCCAGGCCCTCTCCCCGGAATCGGAGTAAGACCATGATCGACTTCACGTTGAGCGACGAGCAGGAGGAACTGCGGCGCACGGTCGAGCGGTTCGCCCGCGAGAGCGTCGCCCCCGTGATCGGGGACCTGTACGAGCGCGGCGAGTTCCCGTACGAGATCGTCGCCGCGATGGGGAAGATGGGGCTGTTCGGGCTGCCGTTCCCCGAGGAGCACGGCGGCATGGGCGGCGACTACTTCACGCTGTGCCTCGCCCTGGAGGAACTCGCCCGCGTCGACTCGTCGGTGGCGATCACGCTGGAGGCGGGCGTCTCGCTGGGCGCGATGCCGGTCTACCGCTTCGGCTCGGCGGAGCAGAAGGAGCGCTGGCTGCCGCTGCTCACCTCCGGCGAGCGGCTGGCCGGGTTCGGGCTGACCGAGCCGGGCGGCGGCTCCGACGTCCCCGGCGGCATGCGCACCACCGCCCGGCTGGACGGCGACTCCTGGGTGATCAACGGGTCGAAGGCGTTCATCACCAACTCCGGCACCGACATCACCGCGTTCGTCACCGTCACGGCGTTCACCGGCGAGAACGAGATCTCCACGATCCTCGTCCCGAACGGCACACCCGGCTTCACGGTCGGGCGCAAGTACTCGAAGGTCGGCTGGTCGTCGTCCGACACGCGCGAGCTGTCCTTCGACGACGTGCGGGTCCCCGCCGAGAACCTGGTCGGGGAGCGCGGCCGGGGCTACGCGCAGTTCCTCCGCATCCTGGACGAGGGCCGCATCGCGATCGCCGCGCTGTCGGTCGGCCTCGCCCAGGGCTGCGTGGACGAGTCGCTGCGCTACGCCCGGGAGCGGGAGGCGTTCGGCAAGGAGATCGGCCGCTACCAGGCCATGCAGTTCAAGATCGCCGACATGGAGACGCGGGCGCACACCGCCCGGCTCGCCTACTACGCGGCGGCCGCGAAGATGCTGCGCGGCGAGCAGTTCAAGAAGGAGGCCGCGATCGCCAAGCTGGTCGCCTCCAACGCCGCCATGGACAACGCCCGCGACGCCACCCAGGTCTTCGGCGGCTACGGCTTCATGAACGAGTACGCCGTCGGCCGCTTCTACCGCGACGCCAAGATCCTCGAAGTGGGCGAGGGCACCTCGGAGGTGCAGCGCATGCTGATCGCCCGCGCGCTCGGCCTGCCGCCGTCCTGACCCGCGGCGCCGCCCGCCCCGCGAGCGCGGGACGGGCGGCGGCCGTGCCGCGCCGTCAGCCGATCTTCGAGAAGTCCAGCAGCGTGGTCCCGTCCTTGTTCGTGAGGAAGTACTGGGGGTTCTGCCGGTTCTTCGGGCCCCCGATCACCTCGTCGTGCCGCCGGATGCCGGTGTCGAGCACCGTGCCGTTCTGGACGTCGTACAGGATGTGGGTCTCCGTCTTGGGACCGTCCGGGTAGTACGGGAGGAACCGCCCGTAGACGACGCCGGCCCCCGGCGCGAGGACGTTGCCCTCCACGGGCAGCGTCCTGCCGGCCTTCCCGTCCCTGCGCTGCACGGCGATCGGCGGCATCTCGCCCTTGTAGCGGACGCCCGTCGCGGAGCCGCCGACGCACCAGGTCACCCCGCACGTCCAGGCCCCCTTGAACGGCGCGAGGCGGGCCCCGCGGCGCTCTCCGGTCCGCACGTTCTTGATGGTCCGGTAACGGACGTACCCGAGCTTGTCCCCGTGGGACGCCGGTGAGCCGATCCAGGGCCAGGACACGATCCCGAAGCCCTCGGTGCCGGGGATCTTCGCGGGCGCGCCACCCGTCAGCGGCGCCCTGTACACGCCGCCGCTCGCGGCCCAGACGATGTCGTCCCCGTCGACGAGCAGCGTGGACACCTCGGCCCCGGGCATCCCGGCGATCTTGTGCGCGGTGCCGCCGGCGACCGGCGCGCCCCAGATCTCGACCGTGTCGCGGCCGTCCGCCCGGTACGACAGCCACCAGACGACCTGGCCGCCGCCGACGGCGAAGTCCGACGCGAAGATCTTCGATCCGCCGGGGATCACGATGTTGGTGATCACCTTGGCCCTGCGCGCGCCGAGGTCGTAGGACCACAGCCGGTCCGGGCGCTGCAGGGACGATTCGGTCGCCCCGACCAGCACGTCGCCGTCCAGCAGCGCGACGGGCCGCAGGACGCTCCCGTTCGGCAGCCGGGCGGGGAGCTTCCGGACGGCGTCCGGCCACCGTTCGCGCACCTTGACCGCGTCGGCGAGGTCGGCCCGCGCCACCGGCTTCAGTGCGCCGGCCGCGGCGACCGGCACCGCGCCGTCACCGCTCCCGAGCTGCGTGCCGACCACGCCCGCCCCGCCGAGGACGACCGCGGTGCCGAGCGCGGCGGCCGACATCCTGCGGCGCCTCCTGCCGCGGCGCACGGCCTCCACCCGGTCCAGCAGCTCCGGCCGGACGGACGGCGCCTCCTGCGCAGCGGTCGCCAGCGTGCCGCGCAGCGCGCGGTCCAGATCATCGGTCACTGTGCCCTCCCACCATGTGCTCTCCCACCGTCTGCGCGGCGGCCGGACGCCAGTCCGCGCGAAGCTTGCCGAGTGCGCGGGCCGCCTGGCTGCGGACCGTCCCGCGCGAGATGCCGAGCATCCGGGCGATGTCCTCGTCCGGCAGGTCCTCGTAGTAGCGCAGGACCAGCACCGCCCGCTGCCGCCGGGGCAGCGTCGCCAGCGCCTCCCACAGCCGCGGGTCGTGCTCGGCGCGCTCCAGCCCGCGGTCGTCGTAGTGCCGTTCCGGCACGCTGCCCATCAGGTGCTCGCGCCTGCGCCGGCGCCACATGCTGATGTGCTGCCGCGCCATGATCGTGCGGACGTACCCCTCGGGGTCGCGCTTGTTGAGCACCCGTCCCCAGGCGCCGCGCAACCTGATCAGTCCTTCCTGCAGCAGGTCGGCCGCGTCATCGGCATTGCCGGTGAGGACGAAGCCGTACCGCAGCAGAGCCTGCGCGCGGCTCGCCACGAACTCCTCGTACCCCACGCCGTCGTCGTCGTCCAAAGGCCCGTCCTTCCCATCGCCCCCAGGACGCCCGAGCCCCCGATTCTGTTGCACTCGGCCATCGCGCAGAGGGCGCGGTAGGGTCGGCGGATGCTGCTGCGTGCCTACGGGATCGCCCGGTCGCTGGTCATGTACTACGGGGTTCCGGGCAAGCACCGGCGCGCGATGCGGCTCTACGGCGAGTTCCTCGGACCCGGCGACGTGGCCTTCGACATCGGTGCGCACGTGGGCGGACGGGTGCGCGTGTGGCGGCATCTCGGGGCGCGCGTGGTCGCGGTCGAGCCGCAGCCCGACTGCCTGCGCGTGCTGCGGCTCCTCTACGGCCGCGACCGGGACGTCGCGATCGTGCCGGGCGCGGCGGGGGCCGAGCGGGGGAAGGCTCAGCTGGCCCTGTCCAGCGCCACTCCGACGGTGTCCTCGATGTCATCCGACTGGATCAGGTCGGTGACGGCGGACAGCAGCTTCGCCCGCGTCCGCTGGGACCGGTCGGCCGAGGTCGCGGTGACCACGCTGGACGACCTCATCGCGGCGCACGGCGTGCCGGCCTTCTGCAAGATCGACGTGGAGGGCTTCGAGGCGGACGTCCTCGCGGGCCTGACCCGGCCGGTTCCCGCGCTGTCGTTCGAGTACATCCCCTCGGCGCACGACGCGTCCCTGGAGGTGCTGCGCATCGTGGAGCGGCTCGGTCCGTACGAGTACAACTACTCGCCCGTCGAGACGATGCGGCTCGCGAGCCCCCGGTGGCTGGACGCCCCGGAGCTGCGGCGGCAACTGGAGCGCATCCGCCCGCGCGGCCGCTCCGGCGACGTCTACGCCCGGCTGCGCTCCGCCTGACCCGCCGCGCGACTCAGGCGGGGCCGGCGGGGAGCCAAGATCACGTCCGTCCGCGAGTACACCGATACGCAGCACGTGGAGCGTACGCTCTTCGCTCCCGGGTCGCGGTCACCGGACGACTCCCCCGATGACCGTCGACACCATCCTCTCGACGGCGTCGCGCTCCGGGCGTGGGCCGGAGCGGTCGGCGAACAGGAGGTGCGCGGCGCCGATCAGGGTCGGGGCGAGCGTCTCGACGTCGGCGCCGGGCGCGAGGCGGCCGAGGTCGCGCTCGGCGGTGAGATAGGACTCGATCACGCCCACCGCCTCCGTCAGGACGGGGACGCCGGCCGGCAGCGTCCGCCGGAGCAGGACGCGCAACTGGGTCCGGAAGGTGACCAGCGGGACGATCGCGACGGCGACCGAGTCGAACAGCGCCGTCAGCGCGTCGGTGAGGTTGCCGCCGACCGTCCCCGTCCCGGCGGACTCGCGCAGCGCGGCGGCCTGCGGGTCCATCCGGTCGACGCGGTCGAGGACGAAATCGGCGAGGAAGGCGTCGAAGTCGGCGAAGTGCCGGTGCAGGACGCCCTTGGCGACGCCCGCCTCGTCGGTGACCGCGCGGCTGGTCAGCGCGCTCGGTCCGTCCCGGAGCAGGATCCGCTCGGCGGCGTCGAACAGCTGCTCGCGGACGTCCCGGAGGGCCACCCCTGTCGGCACCGCGCATCCTCTCCCTGGACGAGTGGGCAAGCGCCCACTATGGTGGGCACATGCCCACTCTAGCGAACGAACCCGAACCCCATCAGGCCCGCGACGTGGCGGAGTCGTTCGGCGCGGACGCCGAACGCTACGACCGGACGCGGCCCGCGTATCCGGACGCGCTCGTCGCCCGGCTCGCCGCCGTCGGGCCCGACGTCCTGGACGTCGGATGCGGGACCGGCATCGCGGCCCGCCAGTTCCGGGCGGCCGGGTGCCGCGTCCTCGGCGTCGAGCCCGACGCCCGCATGGCCGAGCTGGCCGAGCGGGCCGGCGTCCCGGTCGAGGTGTCCACGATCGAGGACTGGGACCCGGCCGGCCGGACGTTCGACACGGTCGCCGCCGGGCAGGCGTGGCACTGGGTCGACCCGGTCGCGGGCGCGGCCACGGCGGCGCGGGCGCTGCGCCCCGGCGGGCGCCTGGCGGTGTTCTGGCACTCGTTCCGGCCTCCGCCCGAACTCGGGGACGCCATGGCCGCCGCCTACCGCCGGGCCATGCCCGGCTCGCCGCTCTTCCAGCGCCCGCTGCCCGGCCCGGAGGCGTACTCGCTGATGTGCGACAAGGCGTCCGACGGCATGCGGGAGGCGGGCGGCTTCGGCGAGCCGGAGGAGTGGCGGTTCCCCTGGGATCGCCGCTACACCCGCGACGAATGGCTGGAGCAGGTCCCGACCTTCGGCCTGCACTCGCGGGTCCCGGCGGACGGGCGGCAGCAGATCCTCGCCGACATCGGCGCCGCCATCGACGCGGCGGGCGGCGCGTTCACGATGGGCTACACCACGGTCGCCGCCACCGCGCTCCGCGAGTCGTGAACGACCGGGTCCGCGTGTGGTGCCTGCGCCATGCCGAGTCCGAGAACGTCACGAACGGCGTGGCGGGAGCCGTCCCGGCCGCGCCCCTCACGGCACGCGGCCGCCGGCAGGCCGCCGCCGCCGGGCACCTCCTCGCGGCCGAGCCGATCGTCCGCGTCTACTCCGGCCCGGCCGTCCGGGCACGGGAGACCGCCCGGCTGCTGGCCGCGCCGGGTGCCGGCGTCACGACACTCCCCGAACTCGCCGAGGTGGGGATCGGCGAGCACGAGGGATCGCGGGACGCGGCCGTCCGCGCCCGGACGGCGGAGGTCCTCCGCGCCTGGGTCGCCGAGCGGGACCTGGCGCAGCGGGTGGCGGACGGCGAGTCCGGGCAGGAGGTCGTCGCCCGCATGACGGCGGCGCTCCTGAGGATCGCCGCCGCCCACGCCGGGGAGACCGTCGCCCTGGTGGGCCACGTGGCAAGCCTCACCGTCGCCGTGAGCCGGCTGTGCGCCCTCGGCGCCGGGGTGTGGGGCACTCCCCTGCCGCACGCGCACCCTTTCCTCATCGAGCGACGCGGCGAAAGATGGACCTGCCCGGCCTGGCCGGTGACGCCCGGGCGTCCGCCGGGCTAGGGATGGCCCGCCACGGTCGGCCCGCGGCCTTTCCCTCCTTTCGGCCGGTCAGGCGGTGCCGAAGAGCGCGGCGAAGCGGCCGGTGAACAGGTCGATGCCCTTCTGCTCGACGACCATCGCGGTCGGCACGACGGTCGGGCCGCCGGGCGAGGGCAACTGGCCCACCCCTCCGCGCGGCCCCAGCGGCAGGAAGATCATCGGGTCGGGCACGGCCCGGTACACGGCCGCGGGCCGCTCGCCGCGCACCTGGGCGGTGATGTTCTCCGCCACGACCTCGGCGTGCCGCATCGCGGCTCCGGCCCGCTTGGCCTCGGGGACGTCGGTGATGTCGCCGACCGCGTAGACGTGGTCGTGCCCGCGGACGTTCAAGGACTCGGTGACGGGGACCAGCCCCCGGGCCGTGCGGGCCGTGCGGGCCGTGCGGGCCGTGAGCCGTCCGTCGGCCAGGTAGCCGCTGTTGATCCGCACCCCGTGGGCGCGGAACCAGATGTCGGCGGTGATCTCCTCGCCGCCGGTGGTGGTGGCGGTGAACGTCTCCGCCCGCCCCGGCTCGGTCGCGGGCGGCAGTGCCAGCCCGGTGCCCAGCCGGAGCCGGACGCCCATCGCGTCCAGCTGGTCGCGCAGATCCCGGCACATCTCGGGCTCGAAGCCGGGAAGCAGTTCTCCGGCCGGATCGACGATGGTCACCCGCTTGCCCGGCCACACGTCCTTGATCTCGCCGGCCAGCTCCAGGCCGACCGGCCCGGCGCCGGCGATCAGCACCCGGTCGGCGCCGGCCAGCTCCTTGTGCGTGCGGCGCAGATCGTCCAGCGCCTCGCCGGTCGAGTCGGCGCTGGGCTTCGCCGGATACGCGTAGCCGGAACCGGACGCGAGCACGAGGTAGTCCGCATCGACGCGCCGCCCGGAGGCCAGCGCGACACCGCCGGGATCCACCGAGACCGCGCGGTCGCGCAGCACCGTGCCCCGCGCGAGCAGGGTGCCGTAGGGGAAGAACATGTTCTCCGCCCAGTCGGGCCGGGTCAGCGCCCGCAACGACGCCGCCGCGTTGACGAACGCGTCCCGGGGATCGATCAGGACGACGTCGGCCTCCGCGTCCAGCGCCTTGGCGACCGCCGAGCCTCCGTACCCTCCGCCGATGACGGCGACCGTACGAGCCATGACTTCACGCTCCCCGCAAAGAAAGGTTGAGTTCGTACTACGAACATTATTAGTTCGTAGTACGAACCACAACCCCTCAGCGTCGCGGGAGCCGGGCGTCAGTGCTCGGGTGCACCCCCTTCGCCCGGTTCCGCGAAGACGACCGGGACCTTGTTGTCCAGCACGACGCGTCCGAGCAGGCCGGCGAGCATGTCCCGCTCTTCGGGGTCGAGCCCCGCGGGCAGCTCCTCGATCCGGCGGAAGGTCTCGGCGTAGAAATCGTCCGCGAGCTCCTTGCCCTGAGCGGTCAGCTCGACCCGCACCGCGCGCATGTCGTCCGGGTCCGGCTCGCGCTGGACCAGGCCGTTGCGTTCGGTGCGGTCCACCAGGCCGGTAAGACTCGATTTGGCCAGCCCGAGCATCCCGCCCAGCTCGCCCATTCCCCGCGGCCGCGCCATCAGCATGCACAGCAGCTGCCCCTGCTGCGACGTGATGCCGTACTCGCGCGCCGCCTTGGCATAGACGGCATTCACCAGGAAGGCGCCGCGCACCAGCGCCGACACGATCCCGAGCTGCCCGACTTCCCGCTCACCCACATCCCCACCCTACAGTTCGCCCAACGAACTACCAGGGGGCCGCCGGGCGGCGCGGGGGGGTGGACCGGGCATGCCGTGCGTCACAGTGCGGGGGGAACGGCGTCGAAGAGACATTTGTGTCTGCTAGACAGTGCCCCTTACACGTCCCGACCCACGACGGGTGAGACATGGAACCCCTGCATCCCGGAGATCCCCGGCGGATCGGCCCCTACGAGCTCGAAGCCCGGCTGGGCGCGGGCGGCATGGGGCAGGTGTTCCTCGGGGTCTCGCCGGGCGCCCGCCAGGTCGCCGTCAAGGTCATCCGCGCCGAGCACGCCGGGGACGAGCGGTTCCGCGCCCGGTTCGCCCGCGAGGTGGCGGCGGCCCGCCGGGTCGGCGGGTTCCACACCGCGCAGGTCGTGGACGCCGACCCCGAGGCCGCGTCGCCGTGGCTGGTCACCGCGTTCATCCCCGGCCCGTCCCTGCGGGAGGTCGTCGCCGAGCGCGGGCCGCTCGATCCCGGCGCGGTGCGGGCGCTCGCGTCCGGGCTGGCCGAGGGCCTCGCCGCGATCCACGCGTGCGGGCTCGTGCACCGCGACCTCAAGCCGGGCAACGTCATCATGGCGGCGGACGGCCCGCGCATCATCGACTTCGGCATCGCCCGCGCGGCCGACGCGACCGCGCTGACCAGCGCCGGAGCGGTCGTCGGCACCTACGCCTACATGTCGCCGGAGCAGGTGCTCGGCGACATGCCGGGGCCGTCCGGCGACGTGTTCTCGCTCGGCTGCGTGCTCGCCTGCGCCGCGACCGGGCGCGGCCCGTTCGACGCGGCGACCATCCCGGCGATCGTGCACCGCGTCCTGCACGAGGAGCCGGACCTGTCCGCGCTCCCGGACGACCTCCGCAACATGATCGCCGCCTGCCTCGCCAAGGACCCGGCCCGGCGGCCCGCCCTGGACGCGCTCATCACCGCACCGGAGAGCATCGGGCCGCCGCCGGACACCGTCCCGCCCGGCGACGAGGCCGGTACGCACGCCAACGCGACGCTCTCCGCGACCCGGCTGCGAGACGCCCCGGCGGCGGCCCCGGCGCCGGTCGGCCGCCGCGCGCTGCTGATCGGCGGGGCCGCGGCCGCGGTGGTCGCGGTGGGCGTGCCGGCGGCGTTCTTCCTGACCCGCGGGGAGGAGAAGCCGGCCGCCGCCGCGCCGCCCGCCCCGCCGCCCCGGCCGGACGGGCTGATCCCCCACAGCGGGTCGCTCAGCGCGCCGGACGTCAAGGCCCTCGACGAGGTCGCCGTCAGCCGCGACGGGCGGACGGTCGCCGCCGGGGGGCTCGACGCCACGATCACCCTGTGGGACGTCGCGACCGGGCGCGTCCTCCGCACGATCCGCAAGACGGGCTGGGTGGGCGCGCTCGCGTTCAGCCCGGACGGCGCGTCGCTGGCGAGTTCGTCCACCTCCTCTGGACAGTTGCTGGTCTGGGACGTGGCGACCGGGCGCCTCAAGGTGAACGTGCGGACCGGCGAGTTCGGTCTGAACGCGCTGGCCTACAGCCCGGACGGCCGCACGATCGCGGGCGCCAACCCCGACGCCCGGCTGTTCGACGCCGCCACCGGCCGCACCCGGGCGTCCTTCGACCTCGGCCACAGCGGCGTCAACGCGGTCGCCTTCAGCCCGGACGGCGGGACCGTCGCGGTCGGGGTCGACGGCTACTACAAGAAGCCGCCGGGCCGCACCGTCCAGCTCCTCGACGGCCGGACGCTCCGCCGCCGCGGCCGTCTCACCGGGCACACCGCGAACGTCACCGGCGTCGCGTTCAGCGCGGACGGCGGGCGCCTCGCCAGCTGCGGCACGGACTCGACGGTCCGGATCTGGGACGCCGCCGCGCGCCGCTCCGTGCGCGTCATCGACGCGGGCGAGGCGAAGGTGCGGGACGTGGAGATCTCCCCGGACGGCGGGTCCGTCCTCGGCGCCTGCTCCGACCGGACCGTCCGCGTCTGGAGCACCGCCACCGGCGCGCTCACCGCGACGCTCGTCGGGCACCCGCAGCCCGTCGCCAAGATAGCCCTCGCCTCCGGCGGCACGCTGGTCGCCGCCGTCGGCGGCTCCAAGCCGGACGGCACCGTCACGCTCTGGAAGGTCTGACCGGTGGATGCGCTGCGCGACGACGACCCCCGCGAGGTCGGCCCCTACCGCCTGCGCGGACGGCTCGGCGCGGGCGGCATGGGCGAGGTGTTCCTCGGGACGTCGCCGGGCGGCCGCGAGGTCGCGGTGAAGACCGTCCGCGCCGAGTACGCCGCCGACCCGGGGTTCCGCCGCCGGTTCGCCCGCGAGATCGAGGCCGCCCGCCGCGTCGGCGGGTTCCACACCGCGCAGGTCGTGGACGCCGACCCGGACGCCGCGTCGCCGTGGATGGCGACCGCGTTCATCCCGGGCCCGTCGCTGCGGCAGACCGTCCAGCGCCAGGGTCCCCTCGCCCCGGCCGCGGTGCGCGAACTGGGCGCCGGGCTGGCCGAGGGCCTCGCCGCCGTCCACGCGTGCGGGCTGGTGCACCGCGACCTCAAACCCGGCAACGTGATCATGAGCCCGGACGGCCCCCGGATCATCGACTTCGGCATCGCCCGCGCGGCCGGCGCGACCGCGCTGACCTCCACCGGAGCGGTCGTCGGCACGTTCTCGTTCATGTCGCCCGAGCAGGTGCGCGCCGACGCCGCCGGCCCGCCGAGCGACGTGTTCGCGCTCGGCTGCGTGCTCGCCTACGCCGCGCTCGGGCGCGGCCCGTTCGACGCGCCGACCGTCCCCGCCATCGTCCACAAGATCGTCGGCGCACCGCCCGACGTGGCCGGGCTCACCGACCCGGTGCTGCGCGACCTGATCCTCCGCTGCCTGGAGAAGGACCCGGCGCGGCGGCCGCCGGTCCCGGAGGTCCTCGCGGCGCTCAACGGCGCACCGCCGCGCCGCCTCCCCCGC
>NZ_JBEYTW010000004.1:0-45213 GCF_040643275.1 Spirillospora sp. NPDC047418 | reverse complement strand
GCCCATCGGGGTCGGGGCGGCCCCCCCCCCCGCGCGCGCGTGCGGGGTGGGGGCCGGGGCGGCGGCCGCCGCCGTGGCCGCGGCCGTCCCGGCCGCGCTGCTGTGGCCCTCCGGCGCGCCCACCGCCGGACGGAACGCCCCGAAGACCCCGATCGGCGTCCCCACCGGCATGACCCTGCCGAGCTCGGAGGCCGCGATCCACGCCGTGGCGTTCTCCCCCGACGGCACGACCCTGTGGGGCGCCGGGTTCTCCACCATCCTGCGCTGGGACCTGGCCACCGCGCAGGTCACCACCCACAAGATCGACGACACCGCCGAGACCTACCGGCGGCCCATGGCCTTCAGCCCGGACGCGAAGACCCTCGCCACCTCCGGCGACGACAGGGCCGTCCATCTGTGGGACGCGGCGTCCGGGAAGATCCGCAAGAGCTTCCCGCAGATACAGGGCGTCCAGTCGCTCGCCTTCAGCCCGGACGGCCGCTCCCTCGCCGTCAGCGTCGGCAACGGCCCCCGCTACGTCCAGGTCTGGGACATCGCCACCGGCAAGCCCGTCCCGATGAAGACCGACTCCTACGCCAAGGCGCTGACTTTCTCCCCGGACGGGAAAGCCCTCGCCGGAGGCCGCGCCTACTCCGGACGCTTCACCGTCTGGGACGTCGCGTCCGGCAAGGCCACCGAGATCTCACCGCACAACGCCACAGAAATCCCGTGCCTGGCCTTCAGCCCGGACGGAACGACCGTGGCGGCCTCCACCGGCGGCTACTACGGATACGAACTCCGGCACGCGGCCGACGGCGAACTCAAGACCACCATCAAGGACCTCGGCGGCGAGGTCCAGGCCCTGGGATTCAGCCCGGACGGCGACACTCTCGTCACCGCCGACGAGAAGAACATCCGCCTGTGGCACCTCCCGACGGGCCGCAACACGGCAACACTCCCCGGCGACCCCGACGACGAGCAGTCGATGGCCTTCGCCCCCCACGGCCAGAGCTTCGCCACCACCAGCGGCACCGGCACAACACGCCTCTGGACCTTCCCCAACTGACCGCCAGACCGCCCCCCACAGCCCTTGACCGCCAGCTTGGGAGCCTCGGGTCCGACGCCTCAATGTGGCATGCGGTTGTCAACGTTGCCAGTGTTGATTGCCACATAAGGGCCGGAAGACGCCCCCTCCCCCGGCTGGTGATCTTGTTACTACATTGAGTTGATCTAGTGGTCTCTATCGCGAACGAGGTCCTCATGGCTGTTCCGCCGCGTTTCCCTAAGTCCTGGACGATGACGTCCAAGACGCACGCCCGCGCCGTCGGCGCGCTGCTCTCGGGAATACTGGCCGCCTCCGCCTTCACGGCTCCGGCCGCCTCGGCGGACGAGCAGCCGACGCGTTACGCGGGCTGGTCCATGGACGAGCTCGAGGGGCCGGTCGCGCACGCCGTGGGAGCCTCCGATGCGGCGAACCCGCGCGCCGATCTCCGATTCACACCTGGCGTGGAATTCGGGCAGCCGGGCAATTCAGTAGTGGACGCCGACAAGGCCGTGCGCCTGGACGGCCGACACGAGTTCGGCCGGGTCAGGCCCATCGTGGACACCGGCAAGCGGTTCATGTTCTCCACCTGGGCCAAACTCGCCTCTCTCGACGTTGACCAGGTCGCCGTCAGCCAGCGCGCGGCGGACCGCAGCGTTTTCGAACTCGGCTGGATCAGCGACCGATGGACCTTCCGGCACCGCACCGCCCACGGCGACGTTCTGGCCTCCGTGACACGGGACATGGCGCAGGCGGCGGACGGCACGCCGTGGACCGAGCACTGGGTCTCCCTCATGGGCGGCTACGACCCGGCCACTGGCGAGATCTGGCTGCGCACCCAAGCCAGGGGGACTTTCGAAGTCTGTGACGAGCCGTGGAACTGCTACTCCGATGCCTTGATGGCACCGGAGACCGATGTGGCGCCGACCGCGTGGACGGCCTCCCCCGGCAAAGGCCCGCTGCTGTTCGGCGTGACGTCCAGGGGCGGCAAGCGACACTCATTCTGGAACGGCTGGCTCGATGACTCCCAACTCTGGCCTCTGACCCACACCGACGAGCCCATCCTGAGGGTCATCTACGGCGAAACGGTTCCCACCCCTCCGACCGGCGGTGACCTGACCGCATGAGCCAGGACTAGGAGGACGGCCTCGACACGGCCGTCCTCCATGTCCCCGGCATCAACGGGCGAGGTCGAAGGAGCCATCCTTCAGGCCAGCGAGGAGAGACGCCCACGCGGACGGCGCGATGGACAGCATCGGCCCGTCCACGTCCTTGGAGTCCCGCACCGCCACGCCTTGGCCGGTTAGCGTGGCAGCCTCAACGCACTGCCCTTCACTGCCCTCGCTGTGGCTGCTCTTACGCCAGAATGCAACCTCAACGCACATCTGGCCTTCACCGCCACTATGGCTGCTCTTACGCCAAGAGGAGAAGGCGAACTGCCGACTGGTCATGACTCTGACACTAGTCGTTCGAGGAGTGATCGGGTATCGGTTGGAGACAGCGCGACGGCCCTGAGGTGATCGAACACCACGTTGTGTCGACGGACGTCGTCCACGTCCTCCAGGTACCAACCACTGGTCAGGTTCTCAACTACCACCACGGAGAGTTCGCTCGTCGTCAACGTGGCGAACGAACCGTTGTGCCCGGGATGCGCTCCAGCTGAAAACGCAAGCACCTGCAACGTCACATTCGGCAGCTCCGAGAGTTCGATCAACCGCATGAGCTGTGGCTTCATTACCTCGCTCCCACCGAACTGCTGGCGAAGCGCGCCCTCGCTCACGATGGCCCAGAGGTGGGGTGCTCTATCTCCGAAGAGAACCTGCTGGCGGCGCATACGGATCTCCGCCAGGCCGTCAACGTCAGGCGCCTTGCCCTGGGAGATTCCGGACGCGATGACGGCACGCGCGTACTCGTCCGTCTGCAGCAGTCCGGGGATGAGATGGAGTTGGAAGTCACGGATGGACGTGGCCTCGGCTTCCAGCGAAATGTAGTCGAGCATCGAGGGGGAGAGCTTCCCTTCGTAGCGGTGCCACCAGCCTTTGTCGGTGGCGTGGCGGGCGAGGTCGTAGAGCGCCTTGCGCTGGTCGGGGTCGTGGAGCTCGTAGCGGTCGAGCATGTGCTCCAGGGCGGGACGGCGGATGCCTCGCTTGCCGGTCTCCAGCTTGCTCAGGGAGGACGGCGTGCGGTTCAGCAGCCGGGCCGCCTTCTGGAGGTTCAGGTCGCGGCTCTCCCGCAGCTCACGCAGCATCGCGCCGAGCTTGCGGCTTCGCATGGTGGGACGCTGCGCTCTGTCCATGACGTAATCATGACCTAACAATGCGTAATCGTGGGCGGGTTCGCCGAGGTGGACACGGTGACTCGGTCAAAAGTGACCGGGGCCGGTTTGCCCCGGGACCTCGGGACGAGGCTCGTGAACGCATCGCTTGTGCCGGCCCGCCCTGCCCATTCTTTTCGGCGACGGCGAACCGAGAGGAGTGGAGTGATGACGGTGCCGACGATGAGGTTCGATGCGCTTCTGCTGCCGGGGATGGATCGGGCGCCCGGCCACGCGCGGCGGTGGCTTCGGGACGTGCTGGGCGACCACCCCGCGCTGGACGACGCCTCGCTCTGCATGAGCGAGCTGATCACGAACGCGGTGCGGTACACCAAATCCGGAAACGGCGGGCAGATCCGCGTCGAGGTGAGCTACTCGGACGAACTCGTCCACATCGAAGTGATCGACGACGGGGGTTCCACGACCGTCCCGTACCTGGCCACGGTGGACGAGATGGACGTCTGCGGGCGGGGTCTGCGCATCGTCGCCTTCCTCGCCGCCGACTGGGGTGTCATCGAGCGCGACCAAGGCCACGCGGTGTGGTTCGAGATGCGCGTCGGCTGACCACCGGCATCACAACGCGGTCTGGCCTCGGCCAAGCGGAGAACCATCGCGGATCTGACGGACGGCCATTCGGACGTCCAGCGTCTAGAAGGCGTAGCCGAACAGCAGGGACTTCGCTTCGACGTTGATCCCGGTGCCCTGCGCCGAGGCCGCGAGCCATGTCCAGCCAACTTCGATCGCGCAGAGTTCGTGGCGGCCTGGCCAGGCGCGCGGGTCCAGAACTCCGGGCAAGCGGCATTACGTGTCGAGGCGTGCGGTGCTCCGGGACCGGCGTAAGCCGATTGCCGCCGTGACCGCTGCTGCCGTTGCTGCTACTGCCAGGGCGCGCCATTGGCGTGCTGCTCGGTGTTCTACCTGCGCGTAGGGCTTCGTGGAGAACGAGACGAGTTCGTAGCGGGACAGCCACACCCCGGGCAGGGCCTTCTGCAGCGCGTGCTCGGTCTTTCGGATGAGCTTGAAGACCGGGGAGGCGACCTTGTCGCGCATCTCGATGAAGTTCTCAAGCGCCATCCGTGCGATGGCGTCCGCGTTGTCCTTGCGGCGCTTCTCGTACAGCGGCAGGGCCTCCTCCCAGTTGCCGGCGGTTTCGGTGAGGCACCGGTCGAGTTCGACGACGTCCTCGAAGGCGCAGTTGGCGCCCTGTCCATAGAACGGGACGATCGCGTGGGCGGCGTCGCCGATCAGGGCTGTCCGGCCGCCCGGCACGTGCCAGGTGTCGCACCGGACGGTGCCGAGCCTGCCCACGGGGTTGTGGAGAGAGTCGTCCACGAGGCCGGGCGAGAGCGGCGGCAGGTCCGGGTAGTGGGCCTCGAAGTGCTCCTTCACGGCGGCCGGGGTGTCGAGCGACGCGAAGCCCGACGCGCCCGTATACGGCCAGAACAGGGTGCAGGTGAAGGAGCGGTCGGGGTTGGGGAGGGCGATCATCATCGCGTTCCCGCGCGGCCAGATGTGCAGTGCTTCGGGGTTCAGAGCGAACTCGCCGTCCACTGCGGGGATGGTCAGTTCCTTGTAGCCGTGGTCGAGGAACTCGACGTTCTCCCGGATCACGCCTGATGCCACCAGTTGCGCGCGGGTGGCGGAGCCGGCGCCGTCGGCGCCCAGCACGACCGATGCGCTGACGCGTGCCCTGCCCTCGGGCGTCTCGAAGCGCAGTAGGCCGGCCGCCGGGTCGAGGGCGGTGAGGCGGTGGCCGAAGTGCAGTGTCACGCCGTCCGCGGCCTCGGCGGCGTCGATCAGCGCGTCGTTGAGCGCGCCCCGGCTGATCGAGTTGATCGCCTCGTCCCCGTCGCGGCTGTACGGCCGGAAGTCCCGCGGGCCGGCCACCGGGTGGATCATCCGGCCGCGCATCGGCAGGGCGTCCGCCATCACCCGCTCCTCCAGGCCGATGCGGCGGAGGGCGTCCAGGCCGCGTTCGGACAGGGCGAGGTTGATGGAGCGCCCGCGCTCGCCGCCGCCGCCACGCGGGTCGGGCCTGCGCTCGTACACGGAGACCCGGTGGCCGCGCACGGCGAGATAGCAGGCGAGGAGGGAGCCGGTGAGGCCGGCTCCGACCACGGCGATGTCGACCTTCGTCATCCTCGGCTCTCCTACATGAAGGTGCGGGCGGACCACAGTTCCGGGAAGACCTCCCTGGCCATACTGCGCTGGAGCCAGTGGAGCCCGTTCGAGCCGCCGGTGCCCGCCTTGGCGCCCATCGAGCGGCGGACCGACATCAGGTGCTGGTAGCGCCAGTCGCCGAACCGCTCGGCCACGTCGGTCAGCGCCTCGCCGAGCATGCGGAGATGGTTGCCGGGCCCGGTGTCCGCATAGACCTCCACCCAGGCGGCCTCGACCGCCGGGTGCGGCCGGTGTTCCAGGGAGACGTCCCGGGCGAGCAGGTCGGCCGGGACGTCGTGGCCCTTCCGGGCGAGCAGGGCGATGGCGTCGTCCCAGAGGCTGGGCGCGCGCAGCGCCTCCGCCAGTTCCGCGTGGACGTCGGGCTGCCGCCGGAACGGCCGGATGAGCGACGCCGTCTTGAGCCCCAGCAGGAACTCCAGGTGCCGGTACATCGCGGACTGGAATCCCGAGCCTTCGCCCAGCTTGTCGCGGAAGCGGTTGAAGTCGGCCGGCGTCATCCAGCGCAGGCCGCGCCAGCCCGCGTTGAGTCCCTCCAGGTGCAGGGAGGCTCTGCGCAGCGGCGGCAGGGCTCCCCACACGTCGTCCTCCCGGATGAGGCGCTGCCCCTCGCGCAGTTCATGGCGGACGAGCCCGAAGTACAGCTCCATCACCTGGCTGATCACCAGGAACGACATCTCTCCGGGGTCGTCGCTCAGCGTCTGCTGCAGGGTGTGCAGGGTGCCGGCGTGGATGTAGGCGTCGTACGGCACGCGGCCGGTGAACGCCAGTGTGGGCTCTCCCCCGCCGGCGGCGGCGCGGTCGACGCGCTCCTGTTCCGTCACCGGGCAGATCGACGGTTCGAGGTCGGTGTTCACCGGCGTCCTTTCTGCGAGTGTCAAGGGTCAGCCGACCGGGGCGGCGGCGGGCCGCGGCTCGCGCAGCGGGAAGTGGCACGCCGCCGTGTGGCCGGGGTCGAAGCCGCGCAGCACCGGTTCCTCCTCGGCGCAGCGGGCCTGCGCGCGGGGGCAGCGGGTGCGGAAGCGGCAGCCGGACGGCGGGTCGAACGGGCTGGGCATCTCGGCGTCCATGCCGTCCTGGTCGCCGGGCGGCCCGGCGGCCGGGTCCGGCTCGGGGATCGCGGCGATCAGCCCGGCGGTGTACGGGTGCGCGGCGCGCAGGTAGATGTCGTCCGGGGAGCCGACCTCGACCAGCTTGCCCAGGTACATCACCCCGACCGTGTCCGCCAGGTACCGGACGACGGTCAGGTCGTGGGAGATGACCACGTAGGTGAGCCCGTGCTTCGCCTGGAGCCGCCTCATCAGGTTGAGCACCTGCGAGCGGATCGAGACGTCGAGGGCGCTCACCGGCTCGTCGGCCACGATCACGTGCGGGTTGAGCGCCAGCGCGCGGGCCAGCGCGATGCGCTGCCGCTGGCCGCCGGAGAACTCGTGCGGGTAGCGCTCCAGCACGCTGTGCGGCAGGCCGACCTCGTCGAGGAGGTCGCGGATCGCCGCCAGCTGCTCCTTCGCCGACCCGACCCCCTGCGCGGCGAACGGCTCGCGCAGGATGGCGCCGATCCGCATGCGCGGGTCGAGCGCGTCGAACGGGTCCTGGAACATCATCTGGAGGTCGCGGCGGTGGCGGCGCAGTCCCCGCCCGCGCAGCCCGCCGAGTTCGGCGCCGAGGGCGGTGACGCCGCCGGACGACGGCTTCTCCAGCGCGACGATCATCCGGGCGAGGGTGCTCTTGCCGCAGCCGGACTCCCCGACCAGGCCGAACGTCCGGTCTGGCGCGACCTCGAACGACACCCCGGACACGGCCTTGACGCCGCGCCGCCCGGCGCGCAGCCGCGACCCGCCCACCGCGTACTCCCTGGCCAGGTCGTCGACGGCGAGCACCGGCCCGACCGGCCGTTCCAGCGGCTCCAGCGCCGCCGGATCGGCCGGAGCGGTCGCAGGGGGCGCGACGGTCGGGGCGGTCGGGGCGAGTGGGGCGGTCGGGGCGGTTGCGGGGAGTGGGCCGTCGACCGGGTTCCAGCACGCCAGCGTGTGCCCCGGCCGCTCCTCGGCGGGCACCGGCTCCTCGGTCCGGCAGCGGTCGGTGGCGTGCGCGCACCGGGCGGCGAAGCGGCAGCCCGCGGGCGGGTGGGCCAGGTCGGGCGGGGAGCCGGGAATGGAGTAGAGGGCCTGCTCGCGCGGCTGGGTCAGCCGCGGCGTGCAGGCGAGCAGGGCCTGCGCGTACGGGTGCCGCATGCCCGTGAACAGGTCGCCGGTGCGGGCGCTCTCGACGATGCCGCCGGCGTACATGACGCTGACCCGGTCGGCCCACTGCGCGATCACGCCCATGTCGTGGGTGATCAGCAGCATGGCCATGCCGAGCCGGTCCTTGAGGTCGTGCAGCAGCCGGAGGACCTGGGCCTGGACGGTCACGTCGAGCGCCGTCGTCGGCTCGTCCGCGATCAGCACCTTCGGCTCGCAGGACAGCGCCATCGCGATCATGACGCGCTGGCGCAGCCCGCCGGACAGCTCGTGCGGGTACTGGCCGAGCCGTTCGGCGGGCCGGGCGATGCCGACCAGCGCGAGCATCTCCAGCGCCCGGTCCCGGGCCTGCTTCGGGCTCGCGCCGCGGTGCAGCCGCACCGGCTCGGCGACCTGGTCGCCGATGGTCTTGGTGGGGTTCAGCGACGTCATCGGGTCCTGGAAGATCATGGCGATCTCGTTGCCGCGGATCCGCTGGTAGTGCTTTTCCGGGAGGCCGACCAGCTCCTGCCCCGCCAGCTTGATCGACCCCGCCGTGACGCGTCCGCCGGGCGGGAGGAGGCCCATGACCGAGAGCCCGGTCATCGACTTCCCGCACCCGGACTCCCCCACCAGCCCGAGGGTCTCGCCCCGGCGAAGGCGCAGGTCGACACCGTCGACCACGCCCGCGTCCGACTTGCGCAGCCGGATGCCGGTGGACAGGCCCTCGATCGCGAGGACGCTCGTGTCGTCCGGTGCCGGGTGGGCGTCGGGGTTCATCTGCGACCTTCCTGCGCGGGCGGGCATCAGCGCCGCCTCAGCCGTACGTCGATCGAGTCGCGCAGCGCGTCCCCGACGAAGTTGAACGCCATGACGACCAGGACCAGGCAGCCGCCGACCGGGTAGATCAGCCACCAGGAGCCCGCCAGCAGGTAGGACACCCCGGCGGACAGCTGCGTCCCCCACTCGACGTCCGGGTAGTTGAGCCCGAACCCGAGGAAGCCCAGCAGCGACACGGCGATGATCGCGTCGGCGACCTGGAAGGTGATGTTGACGATCACCACGCCCAGCGCGTTCGGGATGAGGTGCCGGGCGACGATCCGCGCCCTGGTCGCCCCCATCACCGTCGCCGCCGCGACGAACCCGCGCGAGCGCAGCGTCAGCACCTCGGCCCGGACGAGGCGGGCCGGCGCGAGCCAGGAGAACGCGCCCAGGATCAGGCTCAGCGACAGGACCGTGGAGCTGAACCGGGTGGCGACGATCAGCACGATGAACAGGAACGGGATCGACAGGAGCGTGTCGACCACGCGCATCATGAACCCGTCCACCACGCCGCCGGCGAGCCCGGCGATCGTCCCGTACAGGGTGCCGATGCCGGTGGCGATCAGGGCCGCGAACAGCCCGATCTGGAGCGACGCCCGGCCGCCCAGCATGATGCGGCCGAGCACGTCGAAGCCCTGCGCGTCGGTGCCGAGCGGATGCCCGCCGCCCGGCGCCAGCAGGCTGCTCACCGGGTCGACGGTGACCTGGTCGGTGACGTAGAGGTACGGGCCGGCGAAGCAGAACAGGACGAAGAAGACGATGATGCCGAGGCCGCTGACGGCGAGCCGGTTCTGGACGAACTCCCGCGCGGTGAGCCGCCATCCGCTCATGGTGTCCGGCAGGCGGACGCCGCGGCCGTCCCGCGCGGTGGGCGCCGCCGGGCCGCCGGGCTTGTCGGTCACGGATTCGGTCATGCGCGCCGCGTCCTCGGGTCGGTGGCCGCCACGAGCACGTCCGCCACGAGGTTCCCGAGGACGGTCAGCGTCGCGGCGACCAGCGTGTAGCCCAGCAGGACGGGGTAGTCCTGGTTGTTCAGGCCGTTGAAGAAGAGCAGCCCGAGCCCCGGGTAGTTGAAGACGGACTCGACCACCAGGTTCCCCGCCAGCAGGAGCGGGATCGACATGCCGACCAGGGTCACCAGCGGCACGCAGGCGTTGCGCAGCAGGTGCCGGGTGAGCACCAGGCGCATGGACAGGCCCTTCGCCCGCGCCACCCTGATGTAGTCCTGCGCGAGCTGGTCGAGCGCCGCGGACCGCTGGTATCTGGAGTACATCGCGACCGTGACCCCGGTCAGCGTCAGCACCGGGAGCAGCATGGCGCGCGGCTCGGTGAAGATGACGAAGTCGGAACTGGACTGCGCCGCCTGCGCCGGCAGCACGCCCAGCCCCATCGCGAAGAACTGGATCAGCAGCATCGCGAGCAGGAACACGGGCATCGAGTAGGTGACGAAGGTGAGCGCGGTCAGCACGGTGTCGCCGACGCTGTTGCGCTTCACCGCCTGGAACACGCCGAGCGGGACGGCCACGGCGATCGCGAGGAGGAGCGCGACCGCCGACAGCATCGCCGTCCGGCCCGCGTTCTCCGCCAGCAGCGCGTTCACGCTCTGGTTCAGCTTGTAGGAGTGGCCGAGGTCGCCGTGCAGCAGCCCGCCCAGGTAGTCGAGGTACTGGACGGCGAGCGACCGGTCGTAGCCGTGCTCCCGGTCGAAGGCGGCCACCGCCTCCGCGCTCGCCTGCACGCCGAGGATCGCCCGGCCCGGGGACCCGGACATCCCGTGCAGCAGCAGGAAGGTGATCAGTGAGACGCCCAGGATCACGATCGCCGACGTTCCCAGCCGCCGCAGCACATACTGGACCACGCCCTGCCTCCTTTCGTTCGATGGCCGTCTCCGGCTCCGGCGGGCCCGGTTACTTCAGGTACCAGTACTCGGGGGTGAGCACGCCGGCCGGCAGGTTCGCGAAGGAGTCGGTCGGGCCGGACAGCGTGTCCTTCCAGGCCCAGATGGTGTGCGCGTTCGGCAGCCAGAGCACCGGCAGGTCGGTCCGCAGGTGTTCGATCTCCGCCTGCACGGCCTTGCGGTCCGCGCCGTGCACCGAGGCCCGGATCAGTTCGTCGGTCTCGGGGTCGCTGTAGGCGCCGACGTTGCCCGAGCCCTTGGTGTCGAAGACGCCCGACATCGTCGGGTAGGGCTTCGTGCTGAAACCGCCCCAGGTCGACATGGCCCACTCACCGGCCTTCGAGGGCGCCGCGGGCACGTTGAAGTTCTGGATCAGGAAGCTGAACGTCTTCGGCGCGACCGAGACCGTGATACCCACCTTGCGGGCGGCGGAGGCGAACGCGGTGCTCACCGCGCTGTGCAGTTGCGGCTCGCTGCGGTAGAAGAGGTTGAACTTCAGCGTCTGCCCCTTCGGGATCCCGGCTCCGCACTGCGACGCCCCGGTGCCGGGACGCTCGCAGGTCGTGGCGCCGTCCGGCACCACCTTCCAGCCGTGGTCTTCGAGCAGCTTGCGGGCGGCGGCCGGGTCGTAGGGGTAGGGCGCGGTGGCGACGTTCCCGGACACGTACGGCGAACTCGCCGGGGCCGGCCCGTAGCTCTCGACGGCCGCGCCGTTGTACATCCCCTTGCTGGCGATGTAGCCGGGCTGGTCGATCAGGTGCTGCAGTGCCTGCCGTATGTAGTGCTGGGCGTAGAGCCTGCCGACGTTGTCGGTCGTGTCCTTGAAGTTGAGCATGATGAAGCTGAAGCCCAGCCTCGGCGCACCGTAGACGTGGTAGCCCGCGGTCTTGAGCGCCGCCACCTGCCCGACGTTGTTCTGGTCGACGGTGGCCATGGTCAGCTTGCCGCTCAGAAGCTGGTTGAACTTGGCGGTCTCGGAGGTGAACGGCTGGAAGTTCAGCGTCTTGATGTGCGGCTTCTGCGGCCCGCCGTAAGCCTCGTTGGCGGTCATCGAATAGGCGTTCGTGGTCACGTCGAAACTGCTCAGGCGGTACGGGCCGTTCACCGTCCGCCACAGCGGGTTCGTCGCGAAGGTGGCCGGGTCGCGCGACGCCTTGTCGAGGTAGGCGTAGATCGCCTTGGCGTTCTCCGGCGAGGAATGGTCGAGGATCGGCCCGCCGTCCGACGCGCGGGACCACTGGTCGGCCGGAAGGGGGATGATGGAGGTCAGCTGATTGGCGGTGAACCATTCCGGGTTGTACGCCTCTTTGAGCTTCAGCGTCACCGTGTTCTTGGACGTCGCCTCGACGCCGGCGATGCTGTCGGGGAACTGGCCCGGGGTGTAGTCGGCCCAGTTGGCCGGGCTCTTCTTGAGCGCCGCCTTCACCAGGTCGATGAAGAAGACCACGTCATCGGCCTCGACGGGGTTGCCGTCGGACCACTTGTAGCCGTCCCGCAGCTTGATGGTCACGGTCTTGTTGCCGTCGGAGAACTCGGGCAGCGCGGCCAGGCTGAGCGATTCGTCGACCTTGTGGCTCGCACCGTCGGGGAACCAGTAGAGCGGCCGGTACATGAGCCGCTGGAACTGGTACGTCACGAAGGTCGAATTGAAGGCGCCCGGCACGACCGGGAGCATGTAGAACGGTCCGGCTCCGGGCTGCTGCGCGATGTCGATGGCGCCGCCGTCCTTGGGCGTGCCCGACTGCGCGGGCAGCGACCCGAACGTCTTCGCTCCCGGTTTCCGGACGGTGGACGACGCGCTGCCGCCGCTGCACGCCGCGAGGGGCAGCAGCAGGGTCAGCACTCCGGCGAGGAGCGGTAGGCGCCGCATGGCCCCGCCTTTCGTGAAAGGTGTCATCGGCCCCAGACCGCCTTCGCGTAGTGGTGAAAGTTCAGGCCGAGGATCTTTTCGATCCGGCTCGCTGGATAGCCGCGCTCCGCCAGCAGCCGCGCCAGTTCCCGGAACTGGCCGACACCGCGCAGGTCGGTGACGAACGGGAAGGTGTCGCTCCGCTCGCCCGCCGCGGACGCGCCCGCCGCCCGGCGCCGCGCGACCTGCTCGGCGAGCCGGTCCCGGTAGGCGTCCAGGTCGTCGATGGCGGTGATCGTCCCGTCGGTGCCGATGCCGACGTGGTCCTCGCCGCAGACGTTGACGGCGTGCGCGATGTGCTCCACCACGTCCGCGGCGGTGGCGTGCCCGGTGGCGTTGAGGAACGGCATGAAGTAGATGCCGACGAACCCGCCCCGCTCGGCGACCAGCCGCAGTTCCTCGTCGGTCTTGTTGCGCGGCAGGTCGACGAGCGCGCGGCAGCCGGTGTGGTTGATGGAGACGGGCTGGGCGGAGACGCGGGCCGCCTCGAGGCAGGTCCGCTCGCCGCTGTGGGAGAGGTCGACCATGACGCCGTGCTCGTTGAGGGCGGCCACGACGTCGCGCCCGAGCGGCGTCAGCCCGCGGTTCTGCGGCGCCATCGAGCCGTCGCCGATCTGGTTCGCCGCGTTGTAGGTGAGCTGGACGACCCGGACGCCCAGGCCGGCGAACGTGCCGATCCGCCCGGCGTCGTCGTCGACGGCGGCGGCGTTCTGGAAGCCGTAGATGATGCCGATCCTGCGCTGCCGCTTCGCCGCCGCGAGGTCGGCGGCGGTGTCGATCCGCATCAGGTCGCCGGGGTGGGCGGCGATGATCGCGTCCCAGGTCCGGATCTCGTCGAGGGTGTGCCGGTAGGGCGGGAGGTCGCCCAGCGTGTAGCCCAGCGTCACGTTGATCGCGGTGACGCCGGAGGCGTGCGCGTCCGCCAGCGTGCGCGCGTCGATGGTCAGCTGCTCGCTGGTCTGGACGAGCGCGCCGGAGGCGGCCAGCGACGCCGGGGCGTTCGGGTTGTCCAGCCCGCCCAGCGCGTTGACGACGATGAAATCGGCGATGTCGATGCTCACGCGTTCGCCCCTTCTGCGATGGTCGCGCCGGTTCCGGCGGCGGACGCGCGGTCGTAGTCGGCCCGGTCGAAGCGCCGTCCGAGCTTGACCGTCGTGATGATGGAGCGGAGGTGGTCGATGTCGTCGTGCGGGTCGTCGGCGACGATCAGGAGGTTGGCGAGCATGCCGGGCCGGACGGTGCCCATCTCCCGCTGCCGTCCCACGCCGGCCGCGCCGGCGTGCGTGGCCGCGCGGATCACCTCCCGCGGCGGCATGCCCATCGCCTCTACCAGGAAGCGGAGCTCGTCGTGGAGCGACGGGTACGGGTCGCCCGGCGGCGACTCGTAGTCGGTGCCGGTGCAGATCGTGACGCCCGCCCGGCGCGCGCGGCCGATCAGCCGCTTCATCACGTCGTGTACCAGCTCGGCCGCACCGGGCGCGCTGGACGGGATCCTGGCCGTGAGGCTCGCGGTGGCGTCGAGGATGGTGCCGCGGCGGCGCATGTCGTGCAGGAGCCCGTCGACGGCGTCCTGCGGTGCCGCGAGGAAGCGCTCGTAGGCGTCCGCGAGGTGCTCGCGCTGCTCGCGGTAGGCCACGGGCCCTTCGCCGGCGAGGTGGTAGGCAAGGTAGTGGGCGTGCGACACGACGTCGACCCCGGCGGCGACGACGTCGCGGGGCATCGCGGGGAACACCGACGCGTGCGCCCACACGTGCATGCCCTGCCGGTGCGCCTCCTCGGTGATGCGGGCGACCAGCGGGGGTTCGAGGTCGGCGTAGACCTTGATGGCCGTCGCGCCGGTGCCGCGCGCCATCGCGACCGCGAGCGGCAGGTCGGTCCCGTCGTCGATCGCCTGCATCCAGGGGTTGGTGCCGGGGGTCGCCCCCTGCGACACCTGCCAGGTGCGCGGATCGTCGAAGAAGCCGGGGCCTGCCATCAGCGCCGCGTTGTGGACGGCGGGACCCGGGATCTCGCCGACCAGCGCGGCGCGCGCGAGGTCGGCCATCTGCCGCAGGTCGCCCGCCATCTCGCGGATCGCGGTGACGCCGCCGTAGACCTGCCGCCGCATCAGCCGCTCCGCCTGCGCGCGGTTCGGCGGCGTGGAGAGGTGCTGGTGCGTGTCGACCAGGCCCGGCAGCAGGAACGCGCCCTCCAGGCCGAAGGTCTCGGCGCCGGGCAGATCGGACGGGCCGATCTCGTCCGCGGGCGCGACCGCCGTGATCGTCGGGCCGTCCGTCACCACCGCCATGCCGTGCCGCGCGGGAGCGCCGGTCCCGTCGATCACGGACACGCCGCGGTAGAGGACGACCCGTCCTGGTTCGGCGGCGGCGAAGGGGGTGGGCGCCGGGTCGTTGCCGGCGATCGGTCGTTCGTCTCTGTCCACCATGGCGATCGCCCTGTCTCCGTTCTCGAGCCTCGCGAGGTGAGGGGGCCTGAGTTGATCTTGTTGCGTAGAGCGTAACAAGTGTTACAACATTAGCAACGTCTGATAATGTGCGTCAAGCATCGGAAGCGCGCTCAACGCCCGTGGAGGGAAGTTGCCCAGACCGGCCAGCTCTGCCGTGGACAAGGCCCTGGACCTCATCGAGACCGTCGTCCGGGCCGACCGCCCGCTCCGCCTCAGCGAGCTGGCGAACGAGGCGGGGATGCACCGCGCCACCGCCTACCGCATCCTGCTGGAGCTGGTGCGGCGCGGCTGGATCATGCGCAGCGAGGACCACTACCTGCCGGGACCCGTCGTGCTGCAGTTCTCCCAGGCGGCGGCCGCGAACTCGCTGGTGGTGCTGAGCCGGCCCGTGCTCCAGGCCCTGTCGGACCGGACCGCGATGATGGTCAACCTGCAGGTGCTCGAACCGGACGGCGGCCGGGTGATCGACGTCGTGCGGCCGCCGCGGCTCGCCATGATCACCGACCTGCTGGGCGAGCTGCTGCCGATCCACAAGTTCGCCGGCCCGCTCGCCCTGGTCTCCGCGCTGGACGAGGCCGCCCGGATCCCCTACCTGCGCACCGCGGAAGAGCAGGGGCACCCGCCGTCCGCCCGGGCCGACCTGCTGAAGGAGATCGACCGGACCCGGCGCACCGGCTTCGCGCTGGAGCGCGGGCGCAACGAGGAGGTGATCGCCTCGGTGAGCCGCGCGGTGCTCGCCGGCAGCGGGCGCCCGATCTGCGCCGTCACGGTCGTCGGCCTGGACAGCGAGTTCGACGATGCCACGCTCGCGAAGCTGCAGGACGCCCTCGCGTCGGCCGCGACCGAGCTGGAGGGCGCGCTGAGCGGCACGAGTGGAGCGGGCGATGACTGACCCCGCCGGCGGCGGAGTCCTCGTCCTCGACCGGGACCAGACCGGGGCGGCCCTCCCGCCGGACGCGGTGCTGGCGGCGGTGCGCACCGCGCTCGTCGCCGTCAGCCGCGGCGACGTCTCCGCCCCGGCGCGCGTCGCGGCCCGCTCGGCCCGCGGGCTGCTCGGCGCGATGCCCGGATACGTCCCCGAACTCGGCCTGTCCGCCAAGCTCGTGTCGGTCTTCTCCGCGGGCGGCCGCGGCTCCCACCGCGGCATCGTCGCCCACTTCGACGCGGAGACCGGCCGGCCGCTGGCGATCATGGACGCCGAGGTGATCACCGCGGTGCGCACCGCGGCCGCCGCGACCGCCGCCATGCTGGCCCTCGCCCGGCCCGGCGCGACCCGGTACGCCGTGATCGGCACCGGCGCGCAGGCGCGGGCCCAGATCGCCGTCCTCACCGCGATGGACTCGGCGGACGTGGTGGTCGGCGCCCGCGACCAGCAGAAGGCGGAGCGGCTCGTCGCCGACCTGCCCGCCGCGGCGGCCACCGGCATCGAGGCGGCCGCCAAGACGGCCGACGTCCTCTTCTGCTGCACGTCCAGCCGGGAGCCCGTGGTGCGCCGGTCCTGGCTCGCCGACGGGGCGCATCTCAGCTCGGTCGGCGGCTCCGACGGCCCGGAGTTCGACGCCGAGACCCTGCGCGCGGCATCGCTGTTCGTGGAATGGCCGGGCGCCGTGACCGAGGCCCCGCCGGCCGGCGCCTGGGAGCTCCAGCACACCGATCCCGCGGCGGCCACCCTGATCGGCTCCGTCCTCGACGGCCGGCACCCCGGCCGCCGCTCGCCGGCGGAGCTGACGCTCTTCAAGTCGACCGGCCACGCCGCGCTCGACGTCGCGGCGGCCTCGATCGCCTACGCGGAGGCCCGCAGGCGCGGCCTGGGCCTCACCGTGAACCTGTAGCCCCCGGGACGCCGGCGCGGGAATCACGGTCCCGGCCGATGAGTTTCGGGGTGGGCGCGGGTCTCTCCTGGTAATACGCGAGGGGAGGGTGCGGTGTCGTGTGTGTCACATCTCGTTGACCTCGACCGTGGTCGAGGTCGCAGGGTGGAGCCCGGGGAGCTGGGGGGATCTGTCCGACGCCGTTGGAATACTCCCGGAGCGCGCGAAGTTTAACGGTTCGCGAAAGTGTCAGTCGCTGCAGTATTTTTGCGACCTACCCCCTTAAACGTGCCCACGGTCCTGCGTGCCCGCGTGCGGGCCCCGACGATTGGAAGAGAGTTGACCGCTCCCGCGTCTCAAGCGACGGCGGATGGCCCACTGAAGGAACCCGACGCCGGCGGCGGTCTCGATCGCGGCGTGCTCGCGGTGGCCATGGTCGTCGTGCTCGGGGCGATCATGTCGATCCTGGACGTGACCGTCGTCAACGTGGCCATCAACGACCTGGCCAAGGAGTTCAACACCTCGCTCGCGACGATCCAGTGGGTGGCGACGGGCTACACCCTGGCGCTGGCGACGGTGATCCCGATCACCGGCTGGGCTTCGGCGAGGTTCGGCACCAAGCGCCTGTACATGATCTCGATCGGGCTGTTCGTGCTCGGCTCGATGCTGGCGGGGGTCGCCTGGTCGGCCGAGTCGCTGATCGTCTTCCGGGTGCTGCAGGGCCTCGGCGGCGGCATGATCATGCCGGCCGGGATGACGATCCTGACCCAGGCGGCGGGGCCGCAGCGGGTCGGGCAGGTGATGAGCATCGTCGGCGTGCCGATGCTGCTCGGACCGATCCTCGGCCCGATCATCGGCGGCTACCTGGTCGACGACGTGTCGTGGCGGTGGATCTTCTTCATCAACCTGCCGATCGGCATCGTCGCACTGTTCCTGGCCGCCAGGATCCTCAAGCGGGACGAGCCGAAGCGGACGGAGAGGCTCGACGTCATCGGGCTGCTCCTGCTGTCCCCCGGCCTGGCCTCGCTGATCTACGGCGTCGCCAAGGGCGCCGAGGGGGCCGACTTCCTGAAGACCGAGCCGCTGGCCTTCACGGCCGTCGGCGCCGTCCTGGTCATCGGGTTCGTGTTCCGGGCCCTGAGCGCCCGCAACCCGCTCATCGACCTGCGGCTGCTGAAGCGCCGCTCGGTCGCGGCCGCGTCCGGCACGATGGTGCTGTTCATGGTCGCGTTCATGGGCGCGATGCTGCTGCTGCCGCTGTACTACCAGACGGTGCGCGGCGAGGGCGCCCTGGCGTCGGGCCTGCTGCTGGCCCCGCAGGGCCTCGGCGCGATGCTCACGATGCCGATCGGCGGCAAGCTGACCGACCGCATCGGCCCGGGACGGGTCGTGCTGGGCGGCATGGTCGTCGTGGTGGGGTCGATGGCGGGCTTCGCCGCGATCCTGGAGTCGGACACGTCCTACTGGGCGCTCGGCGCCGCGCTGTTCGTGATGGGCCTCGGCATGGGCATGACGATGATGCCGACCATGGCGGCCGCGATCCAGACGCTCGCCCACGACGAGGTGCCCCGCGCGAGCACGATGCTGAACATCATCCAGCAGGTGTCGGCGTCCATCGGCACCGCGATGATCTCGGTGCTGCTGGCCAACCAGCTGGCGTCCAAGCTCGGCGGCGGCGCCGGCGGCGGTATCGGCAGCACCGAGAAGGTGCCGCCGGCGGTCATGGAGAAGATCGCCGGGCCGATGGCGGACGCGTTCCAGCACACCTACTGGTACGCGGCGGCCCTGCTGCTCCTGGCGTTCCTGCCGGCGCTGCTGCTGCCGCGCAAGAAGCCGGACACGAGCGCGATCGACACCCCGATGCCGATGCACTAGAGCGTCTCTGGCGCGTTCGGAACCCCGGCCCGGCCCTCCCGAGGGCCGGCCGGGGTTCCGCCGTTCACGGGCCTCTCAGGCCGTCGCGGAGGGCTTCTCGGTCCAGTACTCGTCCTTCAGCAGCCGCTTGTAGAGCTTCCCGGTCGGGTGCCGGGGCAGTTCGGGACGGAAGTCGATCGACCGCGGGCACTTGTAGTGCGCGAGGTGCTCGCGGCAGTACGCGATCAGCTCGGCCGCCAGCTCCGGACCGGCCTCGTCCATGGACAGGGGCTGGACGACGGCCTTGACCGCCTCCCCCATCTCGGCGTCCGGGACGCCGAACACCGCGACGTCGGCGACCCTCGGGTGCACCGCGAGGACGTTCTCCGCCTCCTGCGGGTAGATGTTCACCCCGCCGCTGATGATCATGTAGGCGCGGCGGTCGGTGAGGTAGAGGAAGCCGTCCTCGTCGACGTAGCCGACGTCGCCGAGGGTCGTCCAGCCGCGGCCCTTCGGGTCGCGGGACGCGGCCGTCTTCTCCTCGTCGGCGTGGTACTCGAACTGCGGGCCGTTGCCGAAGTAGAGCGTTCCGGGCTCACCGGCCGGCAGCTCGTCGCCGTCCTCGTCGCAGACGTGGACCTCCCCGAGGATGGGGCGCCCGACGGTCCCCTTGTGGGTGAGCCAGTCCTCGGAGTTGGTGTAGACGAAGCAGTTGCCCTCGGTGCCGGCGTAGTACTCGTGCAGGATCGGGCCCCACCAGTCGATCATCCGCTCCTTGACCGGGACGGGGCAGGGCGCGGCGGCGTGCACGGCGCAGCCCAGCGACGACACGTCGTAGCGGGCGCGGGTCTCCTCCGGGAGCTTCAGCATCCGGATGAACATGGTCGGGACCCACTGGCTGTGCGTGACGCGGTACTTCTCGATCGTGGCGAGAGCCTGCTCGGGGTCGAACTTCTCCATCACCACGACGGTGGCGCCGAGCCGGTGGAAGACGAGCGAGTACCGCAGCGGCGCCGCGTGGTAGAGCGGCGCCGGCGACAGGTACACCGCGTCGGCGTCGGCCGCGAACAGGTGCGAGATGAGCATGTAGAGCGGCCCGGCCTCGCCCATGGGCGCCTTGGAGAGGGGCGGTTTCACGCCCTTGGGGCGGCCCGTCGTCCCGGACGAGTAGAGCATGTCCATGCCCTCGCACTCGTCCTCGATCGGGGTGGGCGGGTACTGGGCGACGCGCTCCTCGTAGGACTCGTAGCCGGGTGCCGTGCCGCCCAGCATGAGGCTCAGCGGGACGTCCGGCGCCGACTTCGCGGCCGCCTCCATCGACGCGCCGGCGATGAACACCTTGGCCTCGCAGTTGGCCACGATGTAGGCGAGCTCGTCGGGCTGGAGCCGCGAGCTGATGGGGGTGTAGTAGAGCCCGGACCGCTGGGCGGCCCAGGCGATGGCCAGGTAGAGCGGATGGTTCTCCAGCATGAACGCGATGTGGTCCCCCGGGCGCAGCCCCTCCGCACGGAGCAGCTGCGCGAGCCGGTTGGACTCCTCGTTCAGTTCCCGGAAGGTGACGACCCGCCCGGAGCCCGCCATGATCACGGCGGGCTTGTCGGGCGTCTGAGCTGCGATCTGCCCCAGGTGCATGGCCGCAACCTACCGGGCCGGAACGCCGAATGGAATGCCGTTCGGTTTTCTGCCGTCAGACCAGCATGTGGTCGAAGTCACCGTCCTTGGCTCCGCCCACGAAGGCCTCCACCTCCTCACGCGTGTAGACGAGGATCGCTCCCTCGGGGTCCCGGGAGTTGCGCACGGCGATCTCCCCGCTGGGGAGTTCGGCCATCTCGACGCAGTTCCCGGACGGGTTGCTCCGCCGGCTCTTCTGCCAGACGAGCCCGCTGCGTCGGACGTCCGACATGTGGTGGCCGTCCATGTCTGCCCCCTCTAGGCGTCTTGGCCTCCCCGCAGGGAGACCGCGATCTCGCCCCACCCCACACAATGGTACGAGATGCACGTGCATTCGTTCTTGCATTCGTTCATGCAGACGGTCTTGCATCTGCACGGCTTGGGGAGCAAGATAGCGAACGCTCGCCGGTGACCACTCCGCACGCCTCTGAGGTTTGACCATGACCGTTGACCAGGCAGACGACGTCGCAGCCCCCGCCGCCATGGGAGGCCGCCGGCCGCGGCACCCCGCCGCGGTGCACGCGCCCTGGCCGGACGCGGCGCCGATGCCGCCGGCGCCGAACGCGCCGGCGAATCCGCATCCGCGCGCCCCGGTCGCCGTGCCCGGCCTCGCCGGGCTCTGGCCCGCCCCGCACGGCGGCACCCCGCGCACCGCGCGCCGGGTGCTCCCGGCGGAGATCACCGCGCCCCGGGCGGCGCGCGAGTTCACGCAGGCCACCCTGGACGGATGGGGCGCGGCCGGCGACGCCGGGGACGTGGTCGTCGCGGTGTCGGAACTCGTGACGAACGCGCTGCGGCACGGCCTGGAGGGACTGCCTCAGCCGCTGCCGCTGTGCCCGATCCAGCTCGTGCTGGTCGGGCACCCGCGGCGCCTCGTCGTCACGGTGACCGACCCGTCGGGACGCGCCCCCGAGCCCGTGCCGGTCGAGCCCGACCGCTTCGTGGAGGGCGGCCGCGGCCTCGTCGTCGTCGGCGCGATCAGCGACGCGTGGGGCTGGGCGCGGCTCGCCACCGGCGGGAAGGCCGTCTGGGCGGCCTTCGACCTGCGGATCAGCCCTCCGGCGGCGCCGGAGCACGCTCCGCGGGCCGGGACCGCTCCGGATTCTCCAGCTCGCTGAGGAACGCCTGGGCCCAGCGGTCCACGTCGTTCTCGATCACGCGGCGGCGCATCGAGCGCATCCGCCGCGCCTGGTCGGCGGGCTCGGCGTCCAGCGCCGCCAGCAGCGTGCCCTTGAGCCCGTCGATGTCGTAGGGGTTCACCATGAACCCGCCGCGCTTCAACTCGGCCGCGGCGCCGGTGAACTCGCTCAGCACCAGCGCGCCGCGCAGGTCCTTGCGGCACGCCACGTACTCCTTGGCGACCAGGTTCATGCCGTCCCGCAGCGGGGTCACCACCATCACGTCCGCGGCCAGGTAGAGGGCGGTCAGCTCGGGCCGGTCATACGAACTGTGCAAATAGTGGATGACCGGAAACCCGATTTCGCCGTGCTCGCCGTTGATCCGGCCGACCAGCTGCTCGATCTCCTCGCGGAGCAGCTGGTACTGCTCGACCCGCTCCCGGCTGGGCGTGGCGATCTGCACGAACACCGCCTGGCCCGGCTTGATGTGACCGTCCTCGAACAGCTCCCCGAACGCCTGCAGGCGCTGGGTGATGCCCTTGGTGTAGTCGAGCCGGTCCACGCCGAGCAGGACCGTCGCGTCGCCCAGGTCGGCCCGGATCTCCTGCGCCCGCTCCTGGACGTCCTGGCGCCCGACCAGGTCGTTCAGCTCGCCGACGTCCACCGAGATGGGGAACGCGCGGGCCCGGACGACGCGGTCGTCCCAGAAGACGTCCTGCTTGACGTAGCGGGCGTCCAGCAGCCGCCGGCACAGCCGCACGAAGTTGGCCGCCGCGCCGGGCAGCTGGAAGCCGACCAGGTCGGCGCCGAGCAGGCCCTCCAGGATCCGGCGCCGCCACGGCAGCTGCCAGAACAGCTCGACCGGCGGGAACGGGATGTGCAGGAAGAAGCCGATGCGCAGGTCGGGGCGCAGCGCGCGCAGCATCGACGGGACGAGCTGGAGCTGGTAGTCCTGCACCCAGACGATCGCGTGCTTCGCCGCGACCTTCGCCGCCGCCTCCGCGAACCGCCTGTTCACGCGGACGTAGGCGTCCCACATCGCGCGGTCGTACACGGGCGGGGCGACGACGTCGTGGTACAGCGGCCACAGCGTCGCGTTCGAGAAGCCCTCGTAGTAGAGCTCGACGTCCTGCGCGGACTGGGTGATCGGGTGGAGCGACATGCCGTCCTCCTCGAACGGCTCGATCTCCTCGTCCGGCGCTCCGGTCCAGCCGATCCACGTGCCCTTCCGCCGCCGCATCACCGGGGCGATGGCGCTCACCAGGCCGCCGGGGCTGCGCCGCCAGCGCGGGACGCCGTCCGCCCCGACGGTCCGGTCGACCGGAAGCCGATTGGCCACCACAACGAACTCACTACCGCGCGACACCTGCGACCCGCCTCTCCAGGAACCCCTCAGCGATCACTCATGCCCAAAAACGGTCATCTGGAACATCTTGTCACTTCGACGCTAAGGAGCAGGAGGCGGAAAAGACGGATGTCAGGCGGGCGGGAGGACGCAGCCGGGGGTTTGGAGCGGGCCATATTCCTTTCCCGCCAGGTGACCGGCGCTGACACCGCCGTCACGGCACCCCGGCCGCGTGCCGGGGAGTTACCCAGATCACATCGGCGGGCCGGGCGCGGCGGACCGGCCCGCACCGGTCACGCCGGCACGGACCGCGGGTCGGGCGCGGGTTCGCGGCGGCGCCCCCACAGGACTGAGTCCACGGAGAAGCGCCCGGCGCCCGTGAAGGCGAACAGCAGGCAGACGACGCCGAGGACGAGCACGTACTCGTAGCCGCCCTCCTGGCTGAACAGCCCCTTGCCCAGGTGGACGTACCAGAAGGCCCCCGCCATATCGAGGGCGATGAGCACGCCGGCGAGCGGCACCAGGACCCCGGCGATGAGCGCGATGCCGCCGAGCAGTTCGACCCAGGTGCCGTAGACGGCGGCGAGCCCCGGCAGCGGGATGCCGAGGTGGTCGAAGGACCTGGCGACGGCCGCGTGGCCCTCGTCGGCGAGCTTCTGCCAGCCGTGCGCGACGAAGACGGCGCCGACCGCGATCCTGCCGAGCAGCAGGCCGGTGTCGGGCAGGGCGGGGTGGCGGCGGGGTGGGAGCATGCCTCGTCTCCTCCAACTCGGGGGGGATGTCTCAAGAACTAGCGGAACGCTAGCAAGATGATTCAAATTCAGACCATTTAGAAACTTCAAGGGTGTTTTCATGCCAACTAGAATCACCGCATGAACGAAGCGGGGGACGCCCTGGAACCGCGCGAGCTCCGCGCCTGGATGGCCTTCCTCGCCGCCGGGCACCTGGTCGACCACGAGGTCGAGCGGCAGCTCAAGCGGGACGGCGGGCTGTCGCACGCCGAGTTCGAGGTGCTGGTCAGGCTGCGCTCGGCCGCCGGCCGCCGGCTGCGCATGTCGGATCTGGCGCGCGAGGTGATGGTCTCCAAGAGCCGCCTCACCTACCAGGTCACCCAGCTCGAGCGGGCCGGGCTCGTCAAGCGGACGGGCTGCCCGTCGGACCGGCGCTCGGTGTGGGCGGAGCTGACCGACGACGGCGCCGCCGCCCTCGACCGGGTCCGCCCCGGCCATCGCCGCGTCGTCCGCGAAGCGCTCGTCGACGTGCTGACACCGGAGGAGATCGACCTGCTCGGCGCGGCGCTCGGCCGGGTGGCCGACCGCCTCCGCGAGCGCTAGGGGCCGCCCGGCATGCGCGACTTCGGGGGCATCGTCGAGCGCTCGCCCGCGCGGGTCGTCCGGCCCGCGTCGCCGGACGAGGTCGTGGCCGCCCTCCGCGCCGCCGCCGCCGAGGGCCTGGCGGCCGTCCCCCGCGGCGCCGGCCACTCGACGTTCGGCCAGTCGTCGACCACCGGCGTCTCCCTCGACATGCGCGGGCTGGCGGGCGTCCGCGAGGTCGGCGGGCGGCACGCCGCCGCCGGCGCCGGGACGACCTGGAGCGAGGTCCTCGCCGCGACCCTGCCGCACGGGCTGACCCCGCCCGTCCTCACCGACCACCTGGACGTGACCGTCGGCGGGACGATCTCCGCGGGCGGCATCGGCGGGACGTCCCACGTGCACGGCACCCAGGCCGACAACGTCCTCGCCCTGGAGGTCGCGGCCGGCGGGCAGGTCGTCACCTGCTCCCCCACCGAGCGGCCGGAGCTGTTCGACGCCGTCCGGGGCGGCCTCGGCGTGCACGGCGTCATCACCGCGGCGACGCTGCGGCTCGTCCCCGCCCCGGAGCGCGTGCTGTCCTGCACGATCCCCTGCCGGAGCGCGGGCGACCTGCTGCGCGTCCAGCGCGAGGTGCGGGCCGACCACATCTCGGGCCGGGCCAAGCCGGCCGAGGGGGGCGGCTGGCGCTTCGAGGCCAAGGCCGTCCTGTACGGGGACGGCGGCGAGCCGCCGCCCGGCACCACCGCGGCCGAGAGCCTCGGCTACCTCGACTTCGCCGACCGGATGCGCCCCGACGTCGCGGAACTGGTCGCGCTCGGCGAGTGGGCGCGCCCGCACCCGTGGGCCATGGTCTTCCTGCCCGCGCCCCGCGCCGCCGCCGTGATCGAGTCGACGCTGGCGGAGACGACGGCGGCGGACCTGGGCCTCAGCGGCGTCGTCCTGGTCAAGGCGCTGCGCACCGGGACGGTCCTGTTCAGCGTCCTGCGCACGGCCTCGCCGGGCTGCGCGTCCGTCGGCGAGATGCTCGCCGCCAACCACCGCCTCCTCGCCCGCGCCCGCGCCGCCGGCGGCACCCGCTACGCCGTCGACTCGACCGGATAGGCGTTCTGCGAGGCGAGCCGCGCGGTCGGTGCGCTGTGGGCGTCCTTGAGCTGTGGTTGTCCCTACAGGGCCAGGGCGAGGATCTCGGCGGCCGGGAGGGTCGCCAGGGACTTGCCGGGGATGAGGAGCTTCGACCTGCGGAGGCCGCTGCCGACGACCACGTGCGGGGCGGCGGCCACGGACTCGTCCACCAGGACCGGCCACGCCCCGGGGAGGCCGACCGGGGTGATGCCGCCGTACTCCATGGAGGTGAGCGACGTCGCGTCGGCCATGGGCGCGAACGAGACCTTGCGGGCGCCGAGGTGCCTGCGGACGACGCCGTTCACGTCCGCGCGGCCGGTGGCGAGGATCATGCAGGCGGCGTAGGAGACCTCGCCGCCGCGCTTGGCGGCGACGACCACGCAGTTGGCGCTGGCGTCGAGGGGGACGCCGTAGCGCTCGCAGAACGCGGCGGTGTCGGCGAGTTCCGGGTCGATCTCCGCGACCTCGGCCCCGGGTACCGCGCCGATCGCGGCGGCGACGGGCGCCGCGAGGAGGTCGTGCCGTTCGTCCGCCGGTCCCCAGTCGAGCGTGCCGAGCATCTGCGCGTCCCCTTCCGTGTTCCCGGCCCCCAGCCTGCCACGGTCTTGACGCCGGAACGCCCGGCGTGGTCCAGTGGCTGAGCCACTGCTCCACTGGAGGTGCCCCGTGCCGTCCTCGCCGATCCCCCGCGACACCGTGGTCGACTCGCTCGTCGACCGGCTGCGCGACGACGTGCTGAGCGGCCGCTACCTGCCCGGCTCCTACCTGCCGCCGGAGCGCGAGCTGGCCGCCGGCTACGCGGTCACCCGGACGTCGCTGAAGCACGCGATCGTCCGGCTCGCGCAGCTGGGGCTGCTGGAGACGCGGCACGGGGTGGGGACGCGGGTCCGCGACTACGAGCGGCTCGGCGGGCCGGAGCTGCTGCCGATGCTGGCCAGCACGGTCGGCCCGGCCTGGATGGCGGAGATCTTCGAGGTGCGGCGCGAGGTCGGCGCGCAGGTGGCGGCCAGGGCGGCGGTGAACGCGACGGGCGCGCAGCGGGCGCGGCTGCGGGAGCTGGAGGCGGAGGTCCGCGCGGCGGCGGGCGGGAACGCGGCGCAGCTCGCCGAGTGCGAGATCCACCGGGTCATCGCGGCCGCCACCGGCAACCGCGTGTACGGCTTCATGGTCAACGCCCTACTCAACGCCTACATGGCCGTGCGGGAGGGGTTCGCGCACGCGTTCGCCGACCCGGCCGCCGCGGCGGACCGCCTCGCGCCGCTGGTCCGCGCGCTGTGCGACGGCGACAGCGAGCGCGCGCGGACGGCGGCGGCCGCCTACTTCGCGGAGACCGAGGCGATCATGCTGGACGCCGGATGAGCGCCCGCCGCACGACGTTCAGCGAGGTCATGGAGGGGACCCTGCGGCTCGCGGGAGAGGAGCGCGGCCGGCCGATGCGGCTGGAGTTGGACGTCGACCTCCCCGAGCTGCTGCGGCCGTGGGGCGACGCGGAGGGTGCGCTCACCGGGCGCGTCGCCGTGCCGGGGTGGGCGGACGATCCGGCCGCGTCCGGGCGGTTGCGCGTCGCGCCGGTCGCCGCACGGCGTATTCGCTACACGATGGACTTCACGGCCGCCGACGGGCGCCGCCTGCGTCTGGACGGCTGGAAGTCGGTTTCGGCGCGGCGGCCCGTCCGGTCGATGACGTCGCTGCCGCTCACGGTGACGGACGCGGACGGGGCGGTGGTCGGCGAGGCGCGGCTGCGGTTCCATGTGCGGCGCGACCTCGCGGCCTTCCTGGCGAGCTTCCGCGTCCCGGCGCGCGAGACCGACCCGATGCGGTCGCGGTGGCGGGGGCAGGCGGGGCGGCTGGAGGTCTGGTACACGACGCTGACCGATCCGGCGACCGGCACCGGCGTGTGGCTCCACCACGAGCTGGTCGCGCCGACCGGGGGCGGGGTGCGCGCGCACGGCTGGGCCGCGGTGTTCCCGCCCGGCGAGACGCCGGTGCTCGGTCGGTTCGGGCCGCACGAGTGGAGCCGTCCCGAGGACGCCGCGTTCGCCGCCGGCCCCGTCGTGCAGGCCGGCGACCGGCTCACCGGCACGGCCGGGCCGGTCTCCTGGGACCTGCGCGAGTCGGGCGGCGGGCAGCCGATCCACACGTTCCCGCGCTGGGCGTGGGAGCGGGAACTGCTGCCGGCGGCGCAGATCGTCCCGAAGCCCGCGGCCGCCTACGACGGCGTGGTGCGGTTCGGCGACCGGGTCCTGGAGCCGGCGGGCGCCCCGGGCGCTTCGGCCCGGATCTACGGGCACGGCAACGCGCGCCGGTGGGCGTGGCTGCACGCCGACCTCGGCGGCGGGGACGTGTGCGAGATCGTGGCGGCCGTCTCGACGCGGCCGGGGCTGAACCGGCTGCCGCCGCTCCCGTTCGTCCGGCTCCGGGTGGACGGGCGGGACCTGCCGTCCGGCGACCCGCTGCTCGCGGCGCTCCGGCTGCGCGCCGACATCGGCCTCCCGAGGTGGACCGTCCGGGGGCGCGTCGGCGACCGCTTCCTGCACGTCGAGGTCACGCAGCGGCCCGCGGAGACCGTCGCCGTCGACTACGCCGACCCCGACGGCTCCCCCGCGGTCTGCCACAACTCCGAGCGGGCCGACGTGCGGATCGTCCTCGCGCGCCGGGCCGGACGCTCCTGGCGGACCGAGCGGGCATGGCGGCTCGACGGCACCGGGCACGCGGAGGTGGGGCTGCGGTGAGCGCCATGACGGGGACGATCGCGGTGCTGCTCGGCATCGAGGACGCGGGCGAGCTGGCCCGCGTCACCGCCGGCGCCGAGGCCATCGCGCGGACGCTGCCCGGACCGGCGCGGTTCGGGCTGGCCGCCGGCGCCGGCGCGCTGGACGCGCTGTCCCGCCTCGCCACCGGCCGGCCCCTGGACGGGCTGGACGCGGCCCGGCGAGACGCGCTCTGCGCGCTGCTGGCGGCCCGCCCGGCCACCGCCCGGGTCGTCGAGACGGTGAAGATCCCGCTGCTGCTGGCCGCCGGGACCGCGCTGCTGCCGGGCCCGCCGGAGCCGGACGCGCCGGTACGCCCGGACGCCGTGCTGGACTGCACCCCGTCCGGCGAGTGGCCGGCCTGCGCGACGGCGGACGCCGTCGTGGTCGGGTCCGGTGCGGGCGGTGCGATGGCGGCGCGGACCCTCGCCCGGCGCGGCATGTCGGTGGTCGTCCTGGAGGAGGGGCGCCGGTTCACGGCCGCCGAGTTCCGGGAGCGCCGGCCGCTCGACCGGTTCCTCGACCTGTACCGCGACGGCGGCGCGGCGCTGGCGCTCGGCCGCCCGCCGGTGCTGCTGCCCGAGGGCCGCGCGGTCGGCGGGACGACCGTCGTCAACAGCGGCACCTGCTACCGGACGCCCGGCCGGGTCCTGCGACGCTGGGCGTCCCTCGGGGTCCCGGTGGAGGACTTCGGCGCGCACCTGGACGAGGTCGAGGCCACCCTGCGGGTCGCGCGGCAGCCGGTCGGGCCGCTCGGACGCAACGGGCTGCTGGCGCTCGCGGGCGCCGAACGGCTCGGCTGGCGGGGCGCGCCGCTGCGCCGCAACGCACCGGGCTGCAGGGGCAGCGCGCAGTGCGCCGTGGGGTGCCCCCACAACGCCAAGTACGGAGTGCACCTGAACGCGCTCCCCCAGGCGTGCGAGGCGGGAGCGCGCATCGTGACCCGTGCGCGGGCCGAACGCGTCCTGGTCGAACGCGGGACCGCCACGGGCGTGCGGGCGCGCCGCCCGGACGGCACGGCGTTCGAGATCCTGGCACCCCGTATCGTCGTCGCGGCCGGCGCCACGCAGACGCCCCTGCTGCTGCGGCGCTCCGGTCTCGGCGGGCATCCGGAGCTGGGCCGCGGCATGGCCGTCCATCCCGCGACCAACGTGGCGGGACGCTTCGCCGAACCCGTGGACTCGTGGTCGGGCGTGATGCAGAGCGTCGGCATCGAGGAACTGCACGGCGACGGCATCCTCATCGAGGCGACGGCGACGCCGCCGGGCATGACCTCGTTCCCGCTGCCCGGCATCGGGCGGCACCTGCGCGGCGAGCTGGAGGACGCCCGCCGCCTCGCCGTGCTCGGCGCGATGATCGCCGACGCCCCGTCCGGCCGGGTGCACGGCGCCCGGCACCGCGCGCTGCTCCGCTACGACCTGGCCCCGCGCGACGCGGGGCGGCTCCGGCGCGCGATGGTCGCGATGGGACGCGTCCTGTTCGCCGCCGGCGCCGAGGAGGTCCTGACCGGACTGGCCGGGACGCCCGCCGTCCGGGACGAGGGCGAGCTGGCGCGGGCCGTCGAGGCGGCGGCGCCCGCCGACCTGCACCTGGCCGGCTTCCACCCGACCGGGACGGCGAAACTCGGCGCCGACGGGGCCGCCGCCCCCGTCGACCCGGCCGGGCGGCTGCGCGGCGTGCGCGGCGTGCATGTCGCGGACGCGTCCGTGCTGCCGACGTGCCCCGAGGTCAACCCGCAGCTCACCGTCATGGCGACGGCGCTGCGGATCGCCCGGGGCATCGGGTGAGGGGCGTCAGGCCGCGGCCCCCAGCGTGCCGTGCGGGTCGAGGATGTACTTGCGCGCCGCGCCCCGGTCGAACTCGGCGTACCCCTCGGGCGCCTGCTCCAGCGAGATCACCGACGCGTTGACGTTCCGCGCGATCTGCGCCCGGTCGTGCAGGATCGCCATCATCAGCTGCCGGTTGTAGGACATCACCGGGCACTGGCCGGTGACGAAGTACACCGACTTCGCCCAGCCGGTCCCCATCCGCAGGCCGAGCTGCCCCACCTTGGCGTTCTCGTCCGACGCGCCCGGATCGCCGGTCACGTACAGGCCGGGGATGCCGATCCCCCCGGCGGCGCGGGTGATGTCCATCAACGTGTTGAGGACGGTGGCCGGCTGCTCGGTCTGCGCCCCCTCGTGGCCCTGGCCGCGCGCCTCGAACCCGACGCAGTCGACGGCCGCGTCCACCTCGGGGACGCCGAGGATCTGCTCGATCTGCGCGCCCACGTCGCCGTGCCGCGACAGGTCGATCGTCTCGCAGCCGAAGCCGCGGGCCTGCGCGAGCCGCTGCTCGTTCATGTCGCCGACGATCACGACGGCGGCGCCGAGCAGCAGGCAGGCGCTCGCGCACGCGAGGCCGACCGGTCCCGCGCCCGCCACGTAGACGGTCGAGCCGGTCGTGACGCCGGCGGTGTAGGCGCCGTGGTAGCCGGTCGGGAAGATGTCCGACAGCATCGCCAGGTCGGGCAGCTTCGCCATGACCGTGTCGCGGTCGCCGGGGAACTTGAGCAGGTTGAAGTCCGCGTACGGTACGACCGCGTAGCGGGCCTGCCCGCCGTGCCAGCCGCCCATGTCGACGTAGCCGTAGGCGGCGCCCGGCCGCTCCCGGTTGACGTTCTCGCACACGCCGGTGTGGCGCTCCTTGCAGTTGCGGCAGCGGCCGCACGCGATGTTGAACGGGACGCTGACGAGGTCGCCCTCCTTGATGAACTCGACGTCCCTGCCGGTCTCGATCACCTCGCCGGTGATCTCGTGGCCGAGCGTCAGCCCGGCGGGCGCGGTCGTCCGGCCGCGCACCATGTGCTGGTCGGAGCCGCAGATATTGGTGGCCAGGACCTTCAGGATCACGCCGTGCTCGAGCTTGCGCCCGTTCTGCTCGGCGAGTTCGAGCTTGGGGAAGTCCAGGTCCTCGACCGTGACCTTCCCCGGCGCCTGGTAGACGACGCCTCGGTTGGTGTCCGCCACGATGCCTCCCTCCACCGTTGAGGACCGATCCAGGACCCATACCCGGTTTTCGGCTGTTAGTCCGAATTGCGGGTGGGTCCGAGTTGCGGGCGGGGTCGCTCAGGTTCCGAGGTAGCGCAGGACGGCGAGGACGCGGCGGCTGTAGCCGGCGGCGTGCGACAGGTCGAGCTTGTCGAAGATCGCGTTGGCGTGCTTCTCGACCGCGCTTTGCGAGATGTGAAGGTTCGAGGCGATCGAGGCGTTGGTATGGCCCTGTGCCATGTTGTCGAGGACGTCCCGCTCGCGCGGGGTGAGCCGGGCCAGCGGGTCGGTGTGCGTGCTGTGCGCCAGCAGCCGCCGGACCACCTCGGGGTCGAACGCCGCGCCGCCCGCGCCGACCCGGTCGAGCGCGTCGAGGAACTCGTCGACCTGCGCGACCCGGTCCTTCAGCAGGTAGCCGACCCCGGCGGTGTCGGCGGTGATCAGCTCGGCGGCGTACCGCTTCTCCACGTACTGCGACAGCACCAGCACCCCGACCCCCGGCCAGCGCCGCCGGATCTCCAGCGCGGCGCGCAGGCCCTCGTCGGTGTGCGTCGGCGGCATCCGGACGTCCACCACCACGACGTCCGGCGGGCCCTGCCCGCCCGGCGCCGCCATCGCGGCCAGCAGCGCGTCGCCGTCCCCGACCGCCGCGTCGACCACGTGGCCCTCCTCGGCGAGCAGCCGCACCAGGCCCTCGCGGAGCAGCGTCGAGTCCTCGGCCAGCATCACCCGCACGGCAGCTCCGCGGTGATCACGGTCGGGCCGCCGGGCGGGCTGTGCAGGCCGAACGTCCCGTCCAGCGCGGCCACCCGCCGGGCCAGCCCGGCCAGCCCGCCGCCGCCCGGGTCGGCTCCCCCGGACCCGTCGTCCTCGATGCGCACACCGAGCATTGTCCCGGATCCGGCGACCGCCACCCGCACGGCGCTCGCGCCGGAGTGCTTGGCGGCGTTCGTGACGGCCTCGCAGACGACGAAGTACGCGGCGGTCTCCACCGCGTGCGGCGGCCGCCCCGGCACGTCGTAGCGGATCTCCACCGGCACCGCGGACCGCTCGGCCACCGTTTCCAGCGCCGCCCGCAGCCCCTCGCCGTCCAGCGCCGCCGGGTACACCCGCCAGGTGACCTCCCGCAGGTCCGCGAGGGCCCGCTGCGACTCCTCGTGCGCCTGCCGCAGCAGCTCCGCCGCCCGCTCGCCGTCGCCGGCGCGGCGGGCCCGGCCGATCAGCATGCCGAGCGCCACGAGCCGCTGCTGGACGCCGTCGTGCAGGTCGCGCTCTATGCGGCGGCGCTCGTCGTCCACCGCGTCCACCACCTCGGCCCGCGTGACCGACAGCTGCGCGATGCGGCGCTCGTACTCCTCCAGCGGGCTCGGGCCGAGGCAGCGCCGGGCCACGCCCTTCTCCAGCGCCACCACGCCGACCAGGCCGTACCCGGCGAGGAAGAGCAGCACCCCGCCCGCGACGGCGGTGTAGAGGACGATCCACCAGGCCGGCGGGATGCCGTCCAGGTAGTCGCCGGTGATCCACCAGCTGACCGCCAGCCGGACCCCGAGCGCCGCGCCGTAGGCGATCAGCAGCAGGATCGCGGCGCCGAGCAGGCCGACCGGCACCCGCAGGACGAGGTAGGCCAGCGCCCGCAGCGGACCGTACTGGACGCCCCGGTCCTCGCCGAGGAAGGCGCGCAGCCGCCGCAGCTCCAGCTCGGTCAGCAGCTCGGCGGCGTCCGCGACGGCCGCCGGGACCGCCCGCCGGCCGCGGGAGAAGGCCAGCGAGTACGCCATGAGCAGCGCCGCCCCCGCCAGCAGCACCAGTTCCGCGCCGGCGGTGGCCGCGCCGAGCACGAGCCCCGCCAGGGCCCGCACGACCGCCGCGGGGCCGTGGCGCACGGCGTCAGTGGATGCGGTCACGTTCGCGTTCTCTCGCCTCCGCCCGGTGCGCGCCCGCCGGACGCCGCTCCCCCGCGCCGGCCCGCCGTGCCTTCACGATACGCACCGCGAGGAGCGCCGCGGCCGCCGCGGCGACGACCGCGACCACCCCCTTGGAGTAGACGCCGACGTACTCCTCGACCGTCCGCCAGTTGTCGCCGAGGCCGTACCCCGCGAGCACGAACGCGGTGTTCCACAGCAGGCTGCCGAGGGTGGTGTAGGCCAGGAACACCGTCAGCCGCATCCGCTCCACGCCCGCCGGGACGGAGATCAGGCTGCGGAAGATCGGGATCATCCGGCCGAAGAACACCGCCTTGCCGCCGTGCCGGGCGAACCACGCCTCCGTCCGGTCGAGGTCGGCGACCTTGACCAGCGGCAGCCGCGCCGCGACCGCGCGGACCCGGTCGCGGCCGATGAGGGCCCCGATCCCGTAGAGCGCGAGCGCGCCGGCGACGCTCCCGAGCGTCGTCCACACGATCGCCGCGGTGAGGCTCATCCGGCCCTGCGCCGCCGTGAACCCCGCGAGCGGGAGGATCACCTCGCTCGGCAGCGGCGGGAACAGGTTCTCCAGCGCGATCGCCAGCCCGGCGCCGGGCGCGCCGAGCCGGTCCATCAGGTCGGTCGCCCACCCGGCGATGCCGCCGGCGGGCCCGCCGGCGGACGCCGCGTTCATCAGTCCGATCATGCCCACGACGCTAGGAACCGGGCGGGCCCGCCGCCATGGAGGGCACCGCCGACCCGTCCGGCCGGATCCCGCACCCGAACCCTGTGGAAAACCGCACCCTCCGGCGCGAAAAACCCTGCCGCGCGGGGGTCCCGGGCTTACTCTTGGGGCCCCAGGACCGCCGGCGCGGGCAGCGCGGGCGCAGCACAGAAGGAGCCGCACGTCGTGGCCGATGACCTCCCCGAGAGCGCGCCCCCAGGCATCGATCCCACCACGCCGACGTTCGCGCGGGTGTACGACTACTTCCTCGGCGGCAAGGACAACTTCGCGGCCGACCGCGAGGTCGCCGACATGGTGATGCAGCTCGTTCCCGAGGCCCCGGTGGTGGCGCGGGGCAACCGGGTCGCCATCGGCCGGGCGGTGGCCTACCTCGCCGGGGACCTCGGCATCGACCAGTTCGTCGACATCGGCTCCGGGCTGCCGACCTCGTCCAACGTGCACCAGTTCGCGCGGACGGCGAACCCCGCCGCGAAGGTCGTCTACGTCGACAACGACCCGATCGTCCTCGCGCACGGGCGCGCGCTGCTGACCGAGGACGGCGTCGCGACGTTCATCCAGGGCGACCTGTACGAGCCGGACGAGATCTTCTCCGATCCGGCGCTGACCGGGCTGATCGACCTGACGCGGCCCGTGGGGATCGTGCTGGCCGCGGTCGTCCACCACGTGCCGGACGAGCGGGACCCGGCGGGCGTCGTCCAGGCGCTGGTCCCGTTCCTGGCGCCGGGCAGCCACGTCGTCCTCACCCACCTGCACGACTCGGGCGAGGACCCGCGCGTCGAGGAGGCCAAGCGGATCCTGCAGTCGGGGCTGGGCGGCTCCTACTTCCGGCACTCGTCGGAGATCGAGCGGTTCATGGAGGGGCTCACGATCCTGGAGCCGGGGGTCGCGCACGTGACCGAGTGGCGTCCGGACGGGCCGGCCGGGCCGCTGGAGCACCCGCTGCACACCCAGATGGTGGCCGTGCTCGGCCGGAAGGACTGACTCCGGGAAAACACGGATTCAGCGGAGAGTGAAACCGCGCCGCGCCGCGCGGGCCGTCCGGGATGCTCGCAGGCCACGGTTCCCGCAGGCCGCGCGGTTGCGGACGACGTGAGCACGCGGTTTCGGACATCGTGTCCGGTCATGGTTTAGTAAAGGATCTTTCTGATCGACTTTTCCGTTGTCAACCACTTCTTGTAGCGTTCGCAGCGTTTTGTGAAGTGCATTCATGATCGGACTTCCCGCCGCAAGATCATGTAAGGACGCCGCGATGCCCCTGGCGACAGGCCTGGCCGCGGCCGCGCTCCTGGGCCTGCTGACGCTCCTGGCCACCGCGCGGCACGGCAGGCGCCGACCCCGCTCGGACCGATCGCGCCCGGACGGGCCCGGCTCGGACGCGCACGGCTCGGCGGACGAGCACCCCGAGTCCCTGACGACCGTCCTCGGCCCGGGGGACGAGGAGTACCTCGCGTGGCTCGCCGACCACCACTGGCCGGGGGACGAGTACCTCGACCTCGAGCACGAGTGGCTGGAGGAGATGGCCTTCGGCGGGCCGGCGGGGCGCTACGAGGCGCCGCTGTGCCCGCGCTGCGACCTGCGCCGCGAGGACGTGTGGCCGTGCCCGACCTGCGGCCGGATCCTGCACTCCTCGTGCGGCCACGGGATGCGCCGGCGGGCGGTCGACCGCCCGTACCGGACGCACGGCACCAACTCCGAGGCCGTGATCGCCGAATGGATCTGCACGGGCTGCACGTCGGTCGTCGGGCTGGACGTGGACCACGGCGGCGAACCCGACGCCGGGGACACCGGGGACATTGTGCGGTGAAACGCCCGGAATGCCCGATCTTCCCGCTCTTCACACGCACTGAACAGTAAAGAATTCGCCATCCACTTGCATATTTCGGACGCACGGCGGCAGGCTGCACTATGTCCTTAATCACAGGGATGCCGTGGAGGGGACCCGTGACCGCTCAGCACGCCGCCATCTGTACGCACGAACCGCCTTGTCCGGCGCCGGACGACCGCGACCGCGAGGCCGCGCGCACCATCGCCAACCACCCCGAGCAGGGGTGGAGCCTGCTGTGCAACGGCATCGTCGTCTTCGAGGACACCGGCGAACTGCTCCCCGACGGCAGGGTGATCGACCCCCACCGTCCCGTCAGCGCCGGCTAGGAGCGCGGGGCACGGTCATCTGATCACGTGCCCGTCGTAGCCGAGCCGCACGAGCTCCTCGTACGCCGCCCATACGGCCGCCGGGACCGGCGTCGGCACCTGGAAGCCCCGGTCGGCGTACACCACCATCCGCTGCAGGTCCCCCACCATCAGCTCGATGAACTGGCGCTCGTCCGCGCCGAAGTCGCCGAAACCCAGATCCGGGGCCGACGCGCACCAGTCCGGGCCGGGCCACTGCCGCCGCGCCGTCGCCACCGCCCGCCGCGTCATGTACGGCTTGGCCACCAGGATCCCGCTCCGCACCGCGATCCCCCGCCCCTCCAGCAGCCGCCGGGACGCGGTGATGTTCTCCCCCGTGTTGGCCGCCGTCTCCTCCAGCAGCAGGGCCGCCGCCGGGACGCCGTGCGCGCGCACCACCCGCCCGAACACCCGCGCCTCGGTCTCCGCCCAGCCCGAGGTGATCTTCCCGCGCCCGCCGGAGACGACCACCAGCGGCGCCCGGCCCGCCAGCCAGAGCCGTGCCGCGTGCGCCGCCACCCGCGTGTCGTGGCACCCCAGCGCGAGGATCACGTCAGCCTTGGAGCGGGGGTCGGGCACGACGAGGTGGTCCCAGATCGTCCTCGCCAGCTCGCGCGCCCGCGCGTCCACAGCAGACTCCACCGGGCCATTGTCCCCGGCGCTCCGCATGTCGGACTCCCATCGGGCGGACCGTCCCGATAACGTTCAACTGTTTTGCTACTTACGCAAGAATCATGTGGAACTCGACCGCGAAAGGACGGTGTGGTGTGATCACAGTCCTGGTGCTCGTGTCCCTGCTCGCCCTGTTCGGCTTCTGCCTGCCCCGCCTGCTGCGCCCGATGCCGGCACGGGCCGCGCACGACCCGCCGCCCGCCGGCCCGCATCCGGAGTCCATGGTCGCCGAACTCGACCCCGCCGACGAGGAGTACCTGGCCGGCCTCGCCGACGAACTGTGGCCCGAGGACGAGTACCTGGAACTGGAGCCCAGCACCGACGGCGAAGAGGAGTCCGGCGGCAGCGGCATGCGCCGGTGAACGCGGCGGCTCCGCCCCGTGGTAGGCACGGGGCATGAGCACCGAACCGCCGCTGCTGCTGGCGCTCGACCTGACCGGCACCTTCGCCTTCGGGCTGAACGGGGCGCTGACGGCGGTCCGCGCGGCCCGGCTGGACGTGGTCGGCGTCGTGTCGCTCGGAATGATCACGGCGCTCGGCGGCGGCGTCATCCGGGACGTCCTCATCGGCGCGATCCCGCCCGCCACGTTCGTGGACTGGCGCTACTTCGCCCTCGCCGCCGGCGGCGGGCTGATCGCGTTCGTCTTCAGCAGGCGGCTGGACCGGCTCGACATGCCGATCACGGTGCTGGACGCGGTCGGGCTGAGCACGTTCGCCGTCATCGGCGCGAGCAAGGCGCTCACCTCCGGCCTGCACATCGGGCCCGCGCTGCTGCTGGGCGTGGTCACCGCGGTGGGCGGCGGCACGATCCGGGACGCCCTCGTCCTGCAGATCCCGACGGTGCTGCGCAGCGACCTGTACGCGATCCCGGCCCTGGTCGCGGCCGGGATCACCGTCCTGACGGTGGAGACGGGCACCTACGGCCTGCCGTCCGCGCTGGGCGCCGTGGCGGCCTGCTTCCTCATCCGGATGCTCGGCCTGCACTACAAGCTCCAGGCCCCGCACCCGCCGGGCAAGCGCTCCGTGGCCGGCCCGCCCGACGACGCGTCGCCCGGCCCGGACTCCGGCGGCCGGGACTCCGGCGGCCCGGACTCCGGCGGCCGGCGGTGAGTCAGCGGCCCAGCCAGGCGAGGGCGGCGACGGCCAGCGCCCCGGTCCCGGTCTCCAGCGTCGGCTGGACGACCGGCGCGAACGCGGGCGAATGGTTCACCGGGACGTCCTGCGCGACCCGCCCGGCCTCCTCGGCCCGGCGGTAGGCGTCCGCGTCGACGCCGCCGAGCCCCCAGTAGGTGTAGGGGGCGCCGAGCGCGGCGGGGATGTCGCTGAAGTCCTCGCTCGCGGTCTGCTCGGGCAGCGTCACCGCCCGGTCGCCGAAGGCGGCGGCGAAGGCGCGCGCCACCCGGTCGGTCGCGCCGGCGTCGTTGTCGGTCAGCGGGAAGCGGTCGAACAGCTCGAAGTCGGGTTCCCTCGGGCAGCGGGAGGCCTGGCACTCGGCGGTGACGATGCGGCGTACCGCCTCCAGGATGCCGCTCCTGGTCCGGTCGCTGTAGCAGCGCAGGTTGAGTTGCAGCACGGCGTTGTCGGGGATGACGTTGCTCTTGGTGCCGGCCTGGATGCTGCCGACCGTCAGCACCGCCGTCTCCCCCGGCGGGGTCTCGCGCGACACGACGGTCTGCAGCCGGACCACGATCATCGCGGCGAGCACGACGGGGTCGACCGCGGCCTGGGGCATCGAGCCGTGCCCGCCCCTGCCGTGCAGCGTGATCCGCATGCTGTCCGCGGTGGTGAAGACGGGGCCGGGCCGGGTGCCGAGCAGCCCGGCCGGTGCGGCCAGGACGTGCTGCGCCAGCGCGACGTCCGGTTTCGGGATCAGGTCCGCGAGACCGTCGTCGACCATGCCCTGGGCGCCGTCGGAGGTCTCCTCGGCCGGCTGGAACAGCGCGACGAGGTTCCCGCCCCACCGCCCCGTGGCGCCGGCCAGCAGCGACGCGGCCCCGAGCAGGCAGGCCACGTGCACATCGTGCCCGCAGGCGTGGGCGACCGGCACCTCGTTGCCGTCACCGTCCCTGGCCGTAGCGGTGCTGGCGTAGTCGAGCCCGGTCGCCTCCCGCACCGGCAGGGCGTCCATGTCGGCGCGCAGCAGGACCGTGGGGCCGTCCCCGTTGCCCAGCACGCCGACCACGCCGGTGCCGCCGACGCCTTCGTGCACGTCGAGCCCGTCCGTCCGGAGGCGCTCGGCGACCCTTCCGGCGGTCCGGTGCTCCTGGTGCGACAGCTCCGGGTGCCGGTGCAGGTCCCGGTAGAGGTCCTCCTGCCATTCCCGTACGGCGTCCATTCCGGCCGGCACGGGCGAAGCGGACGATGTGACCGCCATGGTGCCTCCCGCCATGCGCTGGGGTGTATGCGAGGGACATGCCCGGTCAGGGGGATTCGAACAGGGCGCTCACGGACTCGCCGTTGTGGATGCGGCGGACGGCCTCGGCCAGGGCCGGGGCGATGGACAGGACGCGGAGCTTGTCGCTGCCGTTCGGCACGGGCACCGTGTTGGTGCAGACGATCTCCAGGACGTCGGGCTGCGCCGCCAGGCGCCGCAGGGCGCCGGCGGCGAACAGCCCATGGGTGCAGGCGACGCGGATCGTGCGCGCGCCGAGCTCGCGGAGCCGGTCCAGGAGCTCCAGCACGGTGCTGCCCTTGGCGATCTCGTCGTCCAGCACGATGACGTCGCGGCCGGCGACGTCGCCGATGACCGAGCTGATCTTGACGCGGTCGTCGGCGAACCGCTGCTTGGCGCCGGCGGCGACCGGCACGCCGAGGCGGCGCGCGAAGGCCGCCGCCTCCTTGGCGTTGCCGAGGTCGGGCGACACGACGGTGGTGTGCGACAGGTCGTGGCCGCGGAAGTGGTCGGCGAGCTCGCGCAGCGCGTGCAGGTGGTCGACGGGGACGGAGAAGAAGCCGTGCACCTGCGGCGAGTGCAGGGTCATGGCGAGGACGCGGCCCGCGCCCGAGGCGACGAGGAGGTCGGCGACCAGCCGCCCGCCGATGGAGATGCGCGGCGCGTCCTTCTTGTCCGAGCGGGCGTAGGAGTAGTGCGGCATGACGACGGTGATGCGGCTCGCCGACGCGCCGCGCGCGGCGTCGCACATCAGCAGCAGCTCGACGAGGTTCTCCTGCACCGGGGCGACGAGCGGCTGGATCAGGAAGACGTCCCGTTCCCGGCAGTTGGCCTGCAGCTGCACTTCCAGGCAGTCGTTGGCGAACCGGTCCACGCGGGACGGGCTCAGCGGCACGCCCAGGTGGGCGCAGACCTCGGCGGCCAGTTCCGGGTGGGCGCTGCCGCCGAACACCGCGATCTCTCGCACCATCCGCTCCTCACATGATCGACCGCGATCATGCTAGAGGGGCGGCCCGGTCAGGCGCTCGGGAGGGGCTCGCCGGTCTCCAGCAGCGTCTTCAGGCCGGACAGGACGTGCGGCCAGCCCTGCCGGGACATGCCGAGCAGCGCCTCCCCGGCCCGGTGGACGACGGTGAGCTTGACCGTCTCGCCGGCGGGCTCGATGTCGAAGGTCACCGTCGAGCGCGGCTCGGCCAGGAGCCTGCGGCGCGTCTCCTCGTCCACGCCGACGCTCTTCGCCCACTCGGGGGTGAAGGTGTGCCAGGTGTAGGAGAGGCGGCGGCCCGGGTCGGCCTCGAGGACGACCTGCTCGGGGTCGGCCGTGGTCGCGTCCTCCTCGTGCCAGGTGATCGTGGAGCCCGGCTTCCAGTCGGTCTCGAAGGAGACGCCCCAGTAGCGCCGGGTGAAGGCGGGGTCGGTGAGGGCCTCCCAGAGGCGCTCCAGCGTGGTGCGGATGTAGGTCGTGTAGACGAACTCGCCTGCGGTCATCGGGGTTCGCTCCAATGCGGTCTTCAGGTCGGCGAGCGCGCGCGCCCGCTCCCGGTCGTACCGGCCCATCCAGCGGTCGGCGATGGCGTTGATGGGGGCGGCGTCGAGGTAGTGGAGCTTCTCGCGGCCGCGGCGCAGGGTCGTGACGAGGCCGGCGGCCTCCAGGACCGCCAGGTGCTTGCTGACCGACTGCCGGGTCATCTCCAGCCCGGCGCACAGCTCGCGGAGGGTCTGGCCGTTGCGGGCGTTGAGGCCGTCCAGCAGCCGGCGGCGGCTCGCGTCGGCGAGCGCCTTGAAGATCCCGTCCTCGTCCATGCCGCCGTCCCAAACATGCAGCCATCCGGTTGCCTGTTAGATTAGGCAACCGGATGGCTGCATGTCAAGCGCGCCGCCGGCCCGGGCGCGGCTAGGGCTTGCGGCCCACCGCGCCGTAGGCGTCGACGGCCTCGGGTTCGCCGGGCGTCTCCGGGCGCCAGTGCGTGACCGGGACGATCCCCGGCTCCAGCACCTCCAGGCCCTCGAAGAACCCCGCGATCCGCTCCGGCGTGCGCAGCACGAGCTGCGCGTTGCCGGCGGCGTTCCACACGTCCACGATCCGGTCGGACGCCTCGCCGTGGACGACGTTCGTCCCGTCGTACATGGCGAAGTAGCTGCCGGAGGGCACCGCGGCCATGAGCCGCCGCACGATCCCGTACGCCTGCTCGTCGTCGGGGACGAACTCCAGGATGCCCATCAGCGTGAACGCGACCGGCGCGCCGAGGTCGAGCGTCTCGGCGGCGCCCTCCAGGATCGCCTCGGGTTCCCGGAGGTCGGCGTGGATGTAGGACGTGTGGCCCTCGGGCGTGCTGGTGAGGAGCGCCTTCGCGTGCTCCAGCACCAGCGGGTCGTTGTCGACGTAGACGATCCTCGACGCGGGCGCGGCCCGCTGGGCGACCTCGTGGGTGTTGTCGACCGTGGGCAGTCCCGTCCCGATGTCGATGAACTGGCGGATGCCGGCCTCGGCGGCCAGATGCCAGACGACCCGGTTCAGGAACAGCCGGGACGCGCGCGCCAGCCGGGCCACGTCCGGCAGCATCCCGAGGATCTGGTCGCCGACCTCGCGGTCGACCGGATAGTTGTCCTTCCCTCCCAGCCAGTAGTTCCAGATGCGCGCCACGTGCGAGACGCTCGTGTCGATGTCGGGGCCGGGTCTCTGTTCGCTCATGCGCACCTCCTACAGACCCCTTCCCGCCCCCGCCCCTCGTCAGTCCTCGTCAACCTCCTTCAGGAGGACCTTTCCGTCGGCGGCGTCGATGGTGAGCTCGTGCTCGGCGCCGTCCTTGCCGGCGACGTCGACCTCCCAGACGGCCTTGCCGTGCTCGGTCTCGAAGTCGGCGGACGTCACGCGGCCGGGGACGGCCTTCAGCGCCGCGTCCGCGGCGGCCGCCGCGGTCACCTTCGCGCCGCGCAGCGCGGCGGGGTCGTCCTCTCCGTCGTCGCGGTCGTCGTCGTCGCGGTCGTCGGCGCGGTTCGTCAGGACCTTGCCGTCGGCGGCGTCGACGGTGACATCGCGCCGTTCCCCGTTCGCGGCGACGATGTCGACCTCCCAGGCCGTCCTGCCGTGCTCGTCGTCGAGCTCGATCTCCGCGACCGTGCCGGGCGCGGCCTTCAGCGCGGCGTCCACCGCCTGCGCGAGCGACACGGCCGTCTTCGGGGCGGCGTCGTCGTGGCGCTCGCCGGCCGGGTTGGCGCGCGGGGCCGGGTCGTCGTCGTGGGAGGCGGCGACGGCGGCCGTCGCTCCCCCGCCGGCCAGGACGCCCGCGGCGACCACCGTCACCAGCAGGCCGCGGCCCGTCACCATGCGCCGTGCGTTGATCTTCATCGGTTTCCCGCCCTCCGTGTCGTCTGACGTTGCGTGACCGACGATGCCGGGCGTTCCTGTAGCGGTCCTGAAGCAACCTGAAGCCGTCTTCAGCCGCGGTTTGGCAGGCTGTGGGCATGCGCCTGCTCATCGTGGAGGACGAGAAGCGCCTGGCCACGTCGCTGGCGCGGGGGCTGACCGCCGAGGGTTTCGTGGTGGAGGCCGTCCATGACGGCGCGGAGGGCCTGCACCGGGCGCTCGGCGGCGGCTATGACCTGATCATCCTCGACATCATGCTGCCCGGGATGAACGGCTACCGGGTGTGCGGGGCGCTGCGGGCGGCGGGCGACGAGACGCCGATCCTGATGCTGACCGCCAAGGACGGGGAGTACGACGAGGCCGAGGGCCTGGACACGGGCGCGGACGACTACCTGACGAAGCCCTTCTCCTACGTGGTGCTGGTGGCGCGCGTCCGGGCGCTGCTGCGCCGCCGGACGCGGGGCGCCGCGCCCGCCATCGTGCTCGGCGACCTCACCGTGGACCCGGCGGCCCGCCGGGTGTTCCGGGGCGACGCGGAGGTGGAGCTGACCGGCAAGGAGTTCGCGGTGCTGGAGCACCTGGCGGCGAACGCGGGGCAGGTCGTGTCGAAGGCGCAGATCATGGACGCGGTGTGGGACTTCGCCTACGACGGCGATCCCAACATCGTCGAGGTGTACGTGAGCGCGCTGCGCCGCAAGCTCGACGTCCCGTTCGGGCGCCGGTCGATCGCGACGGTGCGCGGTGCGGGGTACCGGCTGGCCAGGGACGGGGGCGCCTGACGTGGCGGTGCGGCCGAGGTCCGTGCGGGCCCGGACGACGATCGGCGCGACGGCCGTGGTGGCGGGCGCGCTGGTCGCCGCCGGCCTCGCGGTGGTGCTGCTGCTGCGCGCGAACCTCGCCGGGCAGGCGGACCTGCGGGCCGAGGTGGCGGCCCGGGAGGTCGCGGCGCAGCTCGCGACGGGCGTCGCCTACCGGAGCCTCGACCTGCCGGACGGCGAGGACCACCCGGTGCAGGTCGTCGGCGAGGACGGCCGCGTCCGGGCGGTGAGCGAGGACCTGCAGGCGGTCCAGGGCACCGGCTCGCCCGGGGTGCGGCCGGGCGCGGCCCCGCGCGGCGGCGACGACGATGACGACCACGGCGGCGACCGCGACGACGACCCGGGGCGCGGGGAGGTGTCGGACGACGACCCGAGGCTCAGCACCGGCACCGCGACCGTGGACGGGCGCACCGCCGACTACCGGTTCGCGGCGATCGAGGTGACGACGCCCCGGGACGAGACGGTCACCGTGTACGCGGGCGCCGACCTCGCCGCCGCGCGGGACGCGGTCGGCGCGGTCACCCGCGCGATGCTCGCCGGGCTGCCGCTGCTGCTCGCCGTGGTCGCGGGCGTGACCTGGCTGGTGACGCGGCGGGCGCTGCGGCCGGTGGAGGCCGTCCGGGCGGAGCTGGCGGAGATCACCTCGTCCGGCGACCTGGCGCGGCGGGTACCGGTGCCGGACGCGCGGGACGAGATCGCGGGGCTCGCCGCGACGACGAACGAGACCCTCGCCGCGCTGGAGGAGTCCGTGGCCCGCCAGCGCGGCTTCGTCGCGGACGCCTCGCACGAGCTGCGCAGCCCGATCGCGTCGCTGCGCACGCAGCTGGAGGTGGCCGCCGCGCACCCGGAGCTGCTGGACGTGGACGGGCTCGTCGAGGACGTCGTGCGGCTCCAGCATCTCGCCGCCGACCTGCTGCTGCTCGCCCGGATCGACGCGGGCGAGCGTCCGCCGGCCCGTCCGGTCGCGCTCGGCCGGCTCGTCCGGGACGAGCTGGACCGGCGGGCGCCGGGCGACCGGATCCCCGTCCAGCCGTCGATCGAGGCGGATCCTCAGGTCGCGGGTGTGCCGGGCCGGCTCGCGCGGGTGCTGGGCAACCTGCTCGACAACGCGGAGCGGCACGCGGACACGGCCGTCCGGCTGTCGCTGCGCGAGGAGAGCGGCCGGGCGGTGCTGCGCGTCGCCGACGACGGGCCGGGGGTGCCCGCGGGCGACCGCGAGCGGATCTTCGAGCGGTTCGTGCGGCTGGACGACGCCCGCAGCCGCGACGAGGGCGGCGCCGGGCTCGGCCTCGCCATCGCCCGCGACCTGGTGCGCGCGCACGCCGGGACCCTCACCGTCGGCGAGGCCCCCGGCGGCGGTGCGCTCTTCGAGGTGCGGCTGCCGCTTACCTGAGGAGCTGGCGGGCCATGACCATGCGCTGGATCTGGTTGGTGCCCTCGTAGATCTGCGTGATCTTCGCGTCGCGCATCATCCGCTCCACCGGGAAATCACGCGTATACCCGTAACCGCCCAGCAACTGGACCGCGTCGGTGGTCACGTCCATCGCCACATCCGAGGCCAGCGCCTTGCACGCCGACGACACGAACGTCAGGTCCGCGATCTTCTCGCCGTGCATCGCACGCTCGGACTTGATCGCCGCGTGGTAGGTCAGCTGCCGGGCGCCCTCCAGCCGCATCGCCATGTCGGCCAGCATGAACTGCACACCCTGGAAATCAGCGACCGGCTTACCGAACTGGCGGCGCTCCTTCACATAACCGAGCGCGAAGTCCAGCGCGCCCTGCGCGATCCCCAGGGCCTGCGCGGCGATGGTGATGCGGGTGTGGTCCAGGGTCGCCAGCGCCGTCTTGAACCCCGTACCCTCCACGCCGATGATCCGATCGGCCGGGATCCGGGTGTCCTCGAAGATCACCTGCCGGGTCGGGGACCCCTTGATGCCCAGCTTGCGCTCCTTGGCCCCGAACGACACCCCCGGATCCGACTTCTCCACCACGAACGCCGAAATCCCCCGCGCACCGGCCGACGGGTCGGTGACCGCCATCACCGTGTAGAACTCCGACACTCCGGCGTTGGTGATCCACATCTTCGCGCCGTTGAGCACCCACGCATCGCCCTCGCGCACCGCGCGGGTCTTCATCCCCGCCGCGTCCGAACCCGCGTCCGCCTCCGACAGGGCATAGGAGAACATCGCCTCACCGCGCGCGACCGGGGCCAGGTACCTCTTCTTCAGCTCCTCACCGCCCGACAGCAGCACCGGAACCGTGCCCAGCTTGTTCACCGCCGGAATCAGCGACGACGACCCGCACGCCCGCGCGACCTCCTCGATCACGAT